>NZ_JACJEZ010000051.1:0-36815 GCF_014164365.1 Pseudoalteromonas sp. SG43-6 | reverse complement strand
GGGCATTGCGCCAAAACAACACCATTTTCGCACGCAAATGCACTGACCATATAAAGTGCATCGCGCCTATCTGACTGATTAAATGAACCTTTCAATCGCTTACCATCAATCGCAACTACATCGCCCTGAGTTAATTTAGAACAGTCTTTCATCCAAGAAGAAAAAGAATCTTGAAACTGCGTCATATCAATGCGACTCATCACACGAGCGATTGTGTCATGGCGAGGGATACCTTGCTAAAGAGGAACGTACTTCCTGAGCCAATCTAATCTATCATGGCCAAAATCTTCAATATCTTCCCAACCTTGGCACCCAGATATGACAGCGCTGACAGCTAAGAATATGATATCAAGTAGTTTATTGACAACTTTCCCCTGCTGGCGAGGGTCATCAATTGATTCGAAATATTTAAATAGTTGAATCTCAGGCATGGGGGCTCCTTAAAAAGGAGTATAAGATCATACTTTTAAGTCAAGATAAAGTTCGTGATCTTACCCTGAGACCTGACCCCATTATTTTTTACTCTACTGAATATATGGAGGTAACTTCAACTTTATTATCTTTCAAATGAATATTAGCTTTCCACAATTGAGAATTTATATAAACTTTTATAGAGTATGCATTCTTTTCAAATAAGCCTGTTACTACTGGACTCATTGAAACAGCGCCAGGAATACTGGTGAATTTATTTAATTGACTGTCAAAAAACCAGTCAAACATATTCACCCTTTTTTTAATGGCGTTCTCTTTGTTATTTCTCAACTCTTCCATAAACCTCCAGATAACCCCATAATCTTCTATAGCAACGGTAGGCTCTAAACGGATGGCTCCATCAAAGTTACAACTTTGATTAGTCACAGCGACTTCCAATGTGGCAACATAGGGCTCAACTTTATATCCGCCAACCACGCCATAATGTTTTTTGTAGCAAATGCCATCAGTATTCGAAGGCTCTTCTACAAATATTGTATCACCACATTTAAAATGGAATTTGCCCCTTGCGCCATTTAATTTCTTCATTACCATTAGCTTATGCTGGTTATTTAGAACGCTTTCTCCACAGCTAACATGCAAATTACTAGTACTAACAACACTTGCAATAGCTAGAATCGTCGGACCTATCGCGACCACCATGATTTCTCCTCTGGTTTATAACTATCGGGGTCTGTAGTGGTCAACTAATTTTTGCCACTAATTACATAAAGACAAAAAGAAAGACCTGACCCTATTCACTTTGTTACTAAAGGGTGACTCTATTTACTTTTCTGTTAGTTTAATCATCAGGCAAGGTAAGTAAATCATCAACTATTCCTAACTTACTAAGCAATGAAATGAATCTTGACTTTTTTTTATCTATCACATATTGCGCATCCATAACTACCGAAAAAACAACGTACTCAATGCCTTTTTCAAAATTCAATCTATCTCTTTTTATTAGCGTAGTGTAAGTTTTGACTTCAAGAGGTTTAAATATTACATCTCCTTCAAGTGGCGAAAACTCTACATTTTTAAACGATAATGGGTTGTCAAACGGGTTACTCGTTGCATACACGTCTTTTGCTCTATAAAACTTAAAAGCATGCTCAGTAAAATGAGTTTCATCGAAATAATTTGAAATTACTTTAATTTCAAATGCCGTATTATTTCTTAAAACAACACTCGTATTGCAATATACCAAATCGCAAATAGTATATACTACGGCTTCAATAGCTTTAGGTGGTTTTTCAATCGCATTTGAAAAGCATACCTGTGAATTAACTATTAAAAATAATAAAGTTAAAAATCTATATTTTGACATTATATTTCCTTGATGCACTATCGAAAAATTTGTGCCTTTCCTATTTTACTTTACGAGCACTTACTTCCCTCTAAAAAACTTTCCGAATATTTTATATATACAATCAGCAGTATAACTAAAAAGTGTAAGGAAGAAATAAAACAATAACGACAATGGTACTATTATTGTCAACAACCCCCAATCATTTGAACTATAAGAGATTTGGCAAATTGTCAATGCAACTATTGAAAACACACATAGTAAAGTAAATGCATTTTCTTTTACATCTTCAAAAAGAAAGCTCAAAGAAAAGAAATTGGATTTAGAACGAAAAATATAAAAAACACAAGTGGTTAACGCTATGGCTATCCCATAGTGGTGATTTAAACTAATCACCAATAAAAATTGAAATATAATAAAAATAAAAATTACTTTTTTAATCATTTTTATTCCTTATTGATTCTAAAACTATTTACAAAACGCGACATAACTAGAGTATGTTTTCTTTGTTCCTTGCATATACATTACCCCATATCCAACTTCGTAAGAAGCTCCGAGTGCATCTATAGAAAATGAATCTAGACGATGCTCAATTGCATACGCAGCTCCGTGTACCTTTGCGCTGTACTTCTTAAACCCTCTCAAAAATGCAGCTCCTATTGTTTCAATTTCCGAAGTAGACCAACCTCGGATACCATCAATATCATAAAAAACTGTGCAATTACTATTTAAAGTCGTATTAAATTAAAGAGTTATGGTTTATTTATAGTTAAATCAGATACAGGAACAATCAGACTAAAAGATGATTAAATGAATGAAATATGAATATACGCTCAAATTAAATGACTACTTAAACGTAACTTTGCCGCCGATCATTTTATACGCGGGTGCGCCTCGGATAATTGCTTCTCGAGCAAAAGGGCGTGAGCAGTTGGGGCATACGCAAGGAATAGTGGTGAAATCTTGACTGATCCGTTCGATAAAACATTTAACCAATGCCCCTTTGCCGCCTTTACGATATTTGAATAGGGGAGCTTTACATTGACTACAAAAAATATCGACCGTTTTAGTAGGGCCTTTTTTATTCGGTTTTGCCATTATTTTGTTACTTTTACTACAAACACGCGAATAGATTAACAGCTTATGGCCAAAGTCCAAAGATTAAGCCCATTAAAGTAAACTGTAAAATATGGTAACCGCTATTGATTAAAAACAGCTTTAGTGGTCGTTGTTCATAAATATAGCTCATCCCTAAGGCACTGCTTACCCAACATAGTCCAACCGCAAAGCCAACGCCTACCGCAACCCCTAAATGTGGATGTGGTCCTAAAAACAGTGATAAGCCAAAAGCGATAAATAAAGATAAAACAAAACCGCCACCAAATACCCATTTTGGATTTGTTGCTTTTAAATCCAGCTCCGTTAATCCACAGCCTTCTAACCAGGCTCGTTGAAACAACCAAGGTGAATACCAAACGCCTCCTAACATAAAAGAAGACATGGCAGCTAATAATACGGCTACAAAATCCAGTTGTGATAAATCCATAATGACTACTTATGCTGATTGCAAAAAATACAATGATATTTTTACTGTAGTTAATGAACGCCATTGCAGCAACTATCTAAACTGCAAAACTATCTATGATGCGTGGCTGGTGCCCAAATATAAATGCACTAAAGTAATCTGAGCTTCATTTAAAGTGACTACAGGCGACTGTATTACTTAGTTGACCGGGTAAAACTTATTGCCTAAAAGGCAACAATAAACTTACTGAGCATTACTAAACCGGAAACCGTGATCCGAAATAACGCTCACTATTGCGCTAGGATTTACTGCTGAACTGGTTTTTTTTGTAGCTTACGCTGTAAAGTTCGCCGATGCATATTAAGTTGCCGAGCAGTTGCTGAAATATTGCCTTGATTGGTATGCAGCACTTGCTGAATATGTTCCCACTCAAGACGCTCTGGCGACATAGTTACAATATCATCTGCAATTAACTCAGTAGTTGGCTCGCATGTGCCTGTTAAGGCTCGTAATAACGTGAGCATATCAACGGGTTTTGTTAAATAATCATTTGCACCTAGGCGCATAGCCTCTACCGCTGTGGCAATACTGGCATAGCCTGTTAATAATACAATATGTGCGTCTGTCAGTAAGGCTCTCAGTGGTGCGATAAGAGCTAAACCGTTATCGTCAGCTAATTTCATATCTAACAGAATATGTGTCGGTGCGAAGTTTTTAGCTATGCCAATAGCCTCGGCTTTATCATGTGCCAGCTGACATGCAAAACCGTGTTTGGTTAAGCGCCGCGCTAACGTATTGGCAAGATTAATATCATCTTCAATAATTAATAGCTTCATACAGGCTCGACTTGTGGCTCATCAATGGTTAATTGTACTTTGGCAACCGCGCCACCTTGTGGGTGATTAAATAATGTTAAAGAGCCTTGTAAACGCTCAAATGTTACATTTGAAAGCATAACTGCTAGCCCCATCCCCGTTTCACTAGGCATTAACTGACCCCCTAACTCTGCCAATTGTGCTGCGCTAAATCCTTTACCAAAATCACGTATAACTAAACTCACTGTTTTAGGGTTATCTGGAGTCTGTTGCCAGTTCAATTCCAGTGTTTGTTGCTGTGCCTGTTGATTGGCAAAAGCAGCATTTTGCAACAAGTTTAATATCGCTGGCAGTAACATAGCATCATTAGTAACCGAGCTAGCAGGCGCTGCATTTAGCCAATTAAGCTGTTGATCGGGATACTGTAATAGCATTGTATCGCTAATTTGTTGAGCTAATGCGTTTAACGATACAGTCGCTGCAACCGTTTGTGTGCGTAGTTCAGATGACAGGGTACGAAACTGTTTTAACTGCTGTGCGCATTGCAACAAGGGCTGCTGCATGTCTTTCACAATCTCATTATCGGGCTGCTCTTCAAGAAGCTCTTCATACAATAATTGTAAATTGGCGATTGGGCTGGCTAATTGATGAGTAATTTGTGCCGCAGCACCATCAAGCGTGACTAACTGCTCTGCTCGTAATTGTTTTTCTCGCACAGTTGCAATTGTGCGCTCTCGCGAATGCAGTGCACGGTTCATAGTGCCGATAACGAATGCTATAACGCTAGCACTGATCACAAAGTTAACCCACATACCCACAAAGTGACTGGTCATTTGCATATGATGCATGCTGTGCTGAGGCATTTTAAATAGCAGCACGCTATAGGCGGTGATCGCTAATACAGCAATATAAGCTAAGCCGCGAGCACTGACACTCACCGCAGCAATCATTATTGGTAACAACAGTAACGACACAAATGCATTGGTCGCACCACCACTCAAAGACAGCAATACCGATAAAAAAAGCACATCGGCCGTAAGCTGCATTAACATCCCAAGTTCTTTCGCTTTACTGACATTACGATAAGCAATCACGCTTAAAATTTGGAATACGGCTTCAAGGGAGATCACTACCAGTAGAGGCAATAAAGGGATTTGGTGCTCAAGTAAAAAATAGACTGCTACAACGGCCAATAGTTGAATTGCAATTGCACCACTGCGTAACATCAGTAAACGGCTAATCGCAGGATCAGTGCGCATTAAAAACGCCATACATAATTACCTAACAAAAAAATACCTAATAAAAAATGCCTAATTAAAGAAGGTTAACCTAATCATCAGCCATAGAGATACTAAACACAGCACACGGCGTTCCTTGATGAAACACCATTTTCCACTGGCCTTCGGTTAATCGCCACAGCGACATCCGTAACGAATAGTTAAACTCAGCGCGCGCAGAGCGCCGATATGCCGCTTGATAACTTAGTTGGGCAATATCATCACTAAGCATTCGGCCTTTAAAATGCTGATTGTAAAACTGCGGCACGACTTCGGTAGGTAACCGCGTTAATACTTGATATTTATTAAATACAGTACCATTAGCGGCAATTTCAATAAAATCATCATCGAGCAAAGCATCCAATGCCTGCTCAGATTGACGGATCTCAGGATCTAATAATTGGCGCTCAGCGTCAATCAAATGATTAAACAATGATGCCTTGATTTTGCTGCCCATACTGTATCCTAAAATTGGTGTTTATATATTTGCCCTGCTTTCATCACAAATTGTACATTTTGCAATGTCGTTATATCATCAAGAGGAGAGCCATTAACGCTGATGATATCTGCTTGTTTACCAACACTCAACTGCCCTAGTCGGTCTTGTTGGCCGAGTAACTTAGCGGCATTAACTGTTGCTGACATAATAGCCTGTTTTTCAGTCATGCCATATTTAACTAACCATAAAAACTCATCAGCATTATTACCATGGCGTGATACGCCAGAATCTGTACCAAAAGCAATATTAACATTGTTTTTTAATGCCAGTTTAAATGAAGCTGCAACATTTGGTACAACGGTGCGTACTTTATCAGCAATAGCTGTTGGCATATTTGGGTTACTGAGAACTTCTTGACTGACCGTTTGGCCTGCCAATAACGTGGGCACTAAATAAGCGTTGTATTGCTTAAATAACTTTACAGTCTCTTTGTCTAGGTAAGAGCCATGTTCAATTGAATCAACACCTGCACGTAATGCCGCTTTGATCCCTGATGTACCATGAGCATGGGCTGTTACGCTGCGCCCTAAGTTATGTGCAGTATCAACAATCGCCATCAACTCTTGATCTGTGAACTGCTGATTGACACCCGCTGCGGTATTACTTAACACCCCACCCGTTGCGGTAATTTTAATTACATCAGCACCTGATTTAATTACTTCACGAACCGCGCGGCGACAATCATCAGCACCATCACACACCCCTAACCCTCCACTTATCACATCACTAATATCTTTACGGTAACCGTGCAGATCAGCATGCCCGCCTGTTGGGGTAATTGTATCTCCTGCAGCAAAAATACGTGGCCCTTGAATATCTCCACGCTCAACGGCACGCTGTAGTGGAAAGATCACTTTATAGCTACTACCTAAATCACGCACGGAGGTAAAACCCGCAGCAAGAGTGCGCTGCAAATATTTAACTGAGCGCAGCGCATAATCAGCCTCATATTCTGTTAGCCAGCGATGTGGATTAGCACTTGCGTCACGCTCAAAAGTAACATGTACGTGCATATCAATTAATCCAGGCATAACAAATTGATTTTTTAAATCAATGATCTTTGCATCGGGCAATGCTAGATCGGTAACACTCATATAGCCTTTTTCGATGCGCGTGATGATAGCGTCTTCTATAACAATAGTGCGTTGCTTTTCTAGTGTTTGTTCAGCACCTGCTAACATTGATCCTGCGTAAATAACCTGAGTTTGTGTTGCAAAACCCGCCGCAGAGCATACCGTCGTACCCAATGCAGCCAAGATAGTAATTAATTTTTGTTTCATGTTTACCTCATTTTTCTACTACCATTAGCCTAAATTACGTTTAATTACCACTATTTACGACGTAAGCTAAGTTATAAACTAGTCTTAGAACTGGATTTTTGGTATAAATCAAACATAGATGACACATGTCTGACCACTTAAAGAGAGCACACTATGACCTACGCACACATAACGGGTTGGGGTAAATGTATCCCACCAGCGCGTATTAGCAACGATGAAATTAGCCAATTAGTTGATACCAATGATGAATGGATCACATCCCGCACTGGTATAAAAGCCCGTAGAGTAAGCCACGTTAGTACTGCAGAGCTTGCCACTGTAGCAGCTAAACATGCAATAGCCTGTGCTGGCATTGATGCTAAAGACATTGACTTAGTGTTATTAGCAACATGTACGCCCTCTACTATGGTGGCAAACACAGCTTCGTTAGTACAAAAAAACATTGGTGCAGTTGGCGCTGCCGCTATGGACACCAATGCAGCTTGCTCTGGTTTTTTATATGCAATACAAGCAGCGACTGCACAAATTCAAGCCGGTATGATCAAAAAAGCTGTAGTAATTGCTGCTGAACGTATGACCTGGTATGTAAACTGGGATCGCCGTGATAGTGCGGTGTTATTTGGTGATGGCGCCGGTGCCGTAGTACTTGAAGCAGCAGACACGCCAGCGGGTTTACTCGCGACAAAAACAGGCTGTGATAGCGAAGACCGTGATATCTTGCATATCACTAACTTTGGTAGTGACTTAAATAAATATGTGCCTATTGGGCCATCTGATTTATTATTTGAAGGTCGCGAAATCTTTAAGCGCGCAGTAAAGGGCATGAGTGAAGCCTGTGACGATGTGCTCACACAAGCAAATTTGAGCCTTGATGATATCGATGTACTTGTGCCACACCAAGCAAATTTACGTATCATTCAAGCCATTCAACATCGCTTAAAAGTGCCAGATGAAAAAGTAATGGTTAACATTGGCGAATACGGCAATACATCGGCAGCAACTATTGCAATCGCATTATGCGAAGCTGTTGAGCAAGGATTAATTAAACCACATGCTAATATCATGTCTGCAGCATTTGGTGCCGGATTAACTTGGGCTGCTAGTTACATAAAATGGGGCGAACGCGTCACGCCAATCAGCGTTAGCGATGCAGCACTACCACCGTGTGATAAAACCGGTTTAGAGTTAGTGGCCCCCGCAGTAGCAGCTTGCAAAGGCAGTGATCAATAACATACTCAATATGGCGCAGCTATACTGCGCCATTTACCACAGATAGCTAAAAATGATGCAATTGCTAGGAATTCACCACGCTGCAATTATATGCAGCGATTACACCCGCTCAAAACATTTTTATCATCAGATCTTACAGCTGCCGATAATTGCAGAGCATTTTCGCCAACATCGCCACTCATACAAATTAGATTTAGCCTTGCCTGATGGTAGCCAAATAGAGCTATTTTCATTTGATAATGCACCAAAGCGACCTAGTTACCCAGAAGCACAAGGTTTACGACATTTAGCATTTAAAGTGGCCAATATTGAGCAAAGTAAAGTGTATTTGCAAAGCCAAGGTGTGGCAGTAGAAGAGATTCGAACGGATGAATACACAGGTAAACAATTTACCTTTTTTGCAGATCCTGATGGGTTACCGCTTGAGCTTTATGAGGCATAACCTCACAAAGCTCAATAAATTTATTTAAAACGACTTTGTAAGTAGTTAAATACGGCACGAATACCGAGTGCTTCACCACCGACTGGACGACCTGGTAATGAGCGGATATTCCATGCCATTACATCAAAATGTACCCATGGTGTGGTTGGCTCTACAAATTCTTTTAAATAAAGTGCAGCAGTAATTGCGCCGCCGAATGGGGTACTTGCACAGTTAGCCATATCAGCAACATCACTTTTTAATAAACTTTTATATTGTTCAAAAAGCGGTAATTGCCAAACGGGGTCGCTTACTGCAATACCGGCGTCAATAATGCCATTGGCAACATCACGCTCAGTTGAGAAAAACCCTGGTAACTCAGTGCCTAACGCAATACGACAAGCACCGGTTAAGGTTGCAAAATCAATGATCAACTCAGGATTGTCATTTTGTGCTTCCGTGAGTGCATCACATAACACTAAACGCCCCTCTGCGTCGGTGTTATCGATTTCGACCATAATACCTTTTCGTGTTTTAATTACATCGCCAGGGCGAAATGCATTGCGCGATACCGCATTCTCAACAGCGGGTACCAACACGCGTAAACGAATTGGTAAATTTGCCGCCATAATTAACTGCGCTAAACCAATTACATGAGCTGCGCCGCCCATGTCTTTTTTCATATTGCGCATACCTGAGCTTGGTTTAAGATCTAAACCACCAGAGTCAAAACAAACACCTTTACCGACTAAGGTGATCAAAGGAGCGTCTGCAGCGCCCCAGTGTAAATCAAGTAAACGCGGTTTATTTTCACTGGCGCGGCCTACCATGTGGATAGTTGGATAGTTTTGTTCTAATAATTCATCCCCTATCCATTCATTGAATTGACCATTGTAAGTGTGTGCTAAATCAGCCATCACTTGTGATAAGTGCTGTGGCATCATGTCTGCGGCAGGCGTATTAACTAGATCTCTAACTAAGTTAATCGCATTTGCTTGGCGTGTAATACGCGCAAACAATGCTTCATCGGCTATTGCTAATTGTGCTTTTACAGCACCTTTGGCTTTATATTCGCTAAATTCATAACCACCAAGTATAAAACCCAGAGCAATCTGTTCTAATTGTTGTTCACACTCTTGAACTTGGTAAATTCCTGCTGGCAGTTTGCTGGCTAATTCACCCGCGAGCCAAAAGTCATCAACGCTATTAACTAAACAATACACCTGACTTAGCGCTCCACTTTGTGGATTGACCACCAAGGCTAAACCTTGTTTTGCAAAATCACAGCTATTTAGCCAGTTTTGTAAAAAAATTGGCTGCTGTGCTTGCCATGTAGCTAAGTCATTTTTAACAATAAAAGATAAAGGAATACCCGTAGAACTATGACGAATTAATGTACTCATTAAATGACTCGTTTAAAATTATATGATGATCAAGCATATCAATAACTCAGCATAAAAGGTATAGCACAAAGACTATCCTTTAAACTGCATGGCATTATTTTTTTACAGGTGGTTTTACGTCTGACTTTGCCGTTTTTTCAGCGTGGTGGTGTTGCAGCTCTTCATCAGCGATCTGCTGGTCAATATCTTTAAGTGATTTATTGATGTTAAATGAACTTGGCAGTACATCAACCCCAACCCATTGACCCAACTTAACAACCAGTGGAATAGTCACAGGTGCAAAAGGTAAAACAGCAAAAACACCTAAACCCAATCCTTTGAGAATATCAACAAACTGGGCATTCGCTTTTTGCAGATCCTCTTTACTCACATCTCCTTGGGTGTAGCGACGATAAATTGTGAGCATTTCTTTGGTTTCTTGCTTTTCCTGCGCCAGTGCAATTTTAAGTGCTACCATAGCGCGCTTGAAACGCAACTGTTGGCGTTTTGTAGTAATTTTTGCCACTCGAATTGGGGCACGATGAATAACTTTATATAGTCGCATAACGCTATTCTCACATAGCCTTAACACTTCACAAAGCATAATTTAATACAATCACCGATTAACAGATCCAGATTATTTCTCAGCTAGTAAAAAAGCCATGATTAAGTATAATCACTGGCCAATAAACGGCCCATATTATTAAACCTATAAGTAATGAATAAAATACCGCAAAACACAGCCGATATAGCAAACCGAGTTGACGACACAAAACCAACCAGACCGGCTGCTGATCAGTGCTGTGGTGGTGGCAGTTGTTGCCCATGTGTTTGGGATGAATACCGAGAAGCGTTAAAAGCTTGGCGACAACAAAATCCTGAACAAACTGATAACCAATAATTACCATTGAACTTTACTGAACAGTTTCCAGTCTAAAAACTTCTATTTACAAAATTATTATTTTTTTTCTGATTTATTTTACAATAAAAATTACATTAAATGCTTAATTTCTAATCCCCGCCTTAAAAATATCATTATTTTTCATGTAGGTAAGTAAATCTCGAATTTCCTCTATAGAAAACATAAAAAAACCCAAACTATTTAACACCTTGCACAATTATTTAACAAGTTGTATAACTTTAATAGACTATTTGGCTTTTTAAAAATCATATAGTTACGAAATTACAATAATTCTAACTGGGGAAATTAGAATGAAATTTAAAAATAATTTATTAAATCATGCCGTTAAACTTGCATTAACAACAACTACCGCAGGCTTATTTATTTCAGGATCTGCCTTAGCAGCAGATGAGCAAGCTGAAGTCACTAAAGTAAATAAAAATGTAGAAAAAATTGCCGTAGTGGGAACTCGCTCTGCACCGCGTTCTATTGGTGATTCACCAGTACCTATCGATATCATCGGTGGTGAAGAACTTGGTAAATCAGGTAATACGGATATGCTCGAGCTATTAAAAGGCGCAATTCCATCATTAAACGTGCATTCAATGCCTATTAGTGATGCGGCATCTTTAGTTCGCCCTGCGAACTTACGTGGCCTACCTTCTGACAGTACATTGATATTACTCAATGGTAAACGTCGTCATCGTGCCTCTGTTATTGCCTTTTTAGGTGGCGGCATAAATGATGGTGCGCAAGGCGCAGACATTTCAGTTATTCCAAGTATCGCCCTAAAACAAGTTGAAGTACTAAGAGATGGCGCAGCCGCTCAGTACGGCTCAGATGCGATTGCAGGGGTTATCAACTTTGTACTAAAAGATGCCTCAGAAGGCGGCAGTTTCGAAGTACGCCAAGGTCAGTACTATGAAGGCGACGGTGATACAACACAGATTTCCGGTAACATTGGTCTACCATTTACCGACAATGGCTTCGCAAATTTAAGTTTCCAATACAAAACGGCTGACGCTACTAGCCGCTCTGTACAACGTGCCGATGCTACGGCCCTTATCGCAGCTGGTGTTCCTGACATTGCTCCGATCACACAGGTATGGGGCGCACCAGAAGTTGATGACGATATCTCTATTTTTGGTAATGTCGGCCTTGAGCTGACTAAAAACTCCGAATTTTATATGTTTGGTAACTATTCAGAGCGTGATGTACGCGGTGGTTTTTATTATCGTAATCCTCACACTCGCCCTGGGGCCTATTCAAACGATGGTGGTGAAACATTATTAGTTGGCGATTTAACTGGCGATATGAGTGGTAACTGCCCTACTAACATCATGATTGATGACAACGTATTAGATAATCCAGTTTACATCAACCAAGTAGCTAATAATCCAGACTGTTTTGCCTTCAATGAAATTTTACCTGGTGGTTTTACACCTAATTTTGGCGGTAACATCACAGATACCTCGCTTACGATAGGAACTAAAGGCGAGTTCACTGGTGGTATGTTAGAAGGTGCATACTACGATTTAAGTGGTACGGTCGGCTTTAATGAATCTCGTTACTTTATCTACGACACTATTAATGCGTCATTAGGTCCTGATAGTCCGCGTGATTTTAGCCCAGGTAAATACTCACAATTAGAGAAAAACTTTAATTTTGATTTATCTAAAGGCTTTGATTTTGATCTAGCATACGATGTGAACATAGCCGGTGGCCTTGAATGGCACGAGGAAACATTTACAGTTACCTCTGGTGATGTAGCATCATTTACAGCAGGCCCACTAACGGAGCAAGGCTTTGGTATTGGTTCAAATGGTTTCCCAGGCTTTAAACCATCTGACGCTGGTGAATATACTCGTCGTAACTACGCCGCTTATGTCGATATTGAAGCCCCATTTACCGAAGAGTTTTTAATGGGTCTAGCGCTGCGTTATGAAGATTATGATACCTTTGGCTCTACGGTTAATTATAAATTAATGGCTCAATATCACTTAACCGATGATTTAAACGTGCGTGGTTCAATCAGCTCCGGCTTTCGCGCACCGACTGTTGGTCAAGCCAACGTCAGTAACGTACAAACTAATCTAAGCAGTGGTGTACTGGTTGACTCCGCTTTACTACCACCGACCAATCCAATTGCAGTACAGTTAGGCGGTACAGAGCTTGAGCCTGAAGAGTCGCAAAGTTATACCTTTGGCGCGGTATACACCATCGGTGAAGTATTCCTAACTATTGATTATTATAATATTCAAGTTGATGACCGTATTAGTCAATCTGAAAAAATCGAGCTGAGCCAAGCTGATAAAGATACGCTTGAAGCCGCTGGTGTGCCAAACGTGCAAAGCTTAGCGCAAGTAAGCTTCTTTACTAATGACTTTGATACCACCACTCAAGGTATAGACTTTGTAGCAAACTATGCCACAGATTTACTCGGCGGTAGCTCAACATTTAGTTTAGCCTACAACTGGAATGAAACTGAGGTTACCCGTTCAACTGATATTACTGGGCCGTTTAAAGTAAGCCGTTTAGAGAATGACTTACCAAACCACCGTGGTACGCTTAGTTGGTCACAACAATGGGAAAGTTTCTCAATGTTTACTCGTGCAAATTATTTTGGTGAATACCAGGGTGTGCATGTAGATTATGACGAAACAGCAAAAACAGCAGATGCGGCAATTACGCTAGACGCTGAAGTAACTTACTTTTTGAATGATTCGATTAGTTTCTCAGTCGGCGCACAAAACCTGCTCGACCAAGAAGCAGAGAAACTTGATTTTACCGTGGCACCTAATAATAACTGGGGTGGTAAATACTATGAAACTTCGCCATATGGTATTAACGGCGGCTTCTATTATGTCAAAGCAACTTATACGTTTTGATCATAATTAAGCGTTGAAAAGATAGGCGAAATGCTCAAGACATTTCGCCTTTTTCGTGCTATACCCAAATAATAAATCTAGTAACTAAAAAATAAAAAAAGTGATGCATGTTGCTAAAAAAAGCTAACCAACTACTTGCCGAAAACAAACTCCAAGAAGCGGAGTTTCACTATAAAACCTTGCTTGAAAGTGATCCCCAAAATGGCGAGGCACTATTTGGTTTGGGACGTATTGCCCTGCGCTTAGAGCGCTTTGATGCTGCAGTTTATTTATTACAAAGAAGCTGTGAACGTCTGCCTAATATGTTGGAGCCACTGCACGCGTTAGCGGATGCATTTAATGGCGTTAATTCGCCAAATGATGCATTAACCGTACTGGAGTACGCAAAAAGCATTGCTAGTCATAACCCAGAGCCACACTATTATCTCGCACAACATTATTTAACCCATGGCGAATTAGATAAAGCACACACCACCTTTGCACAAGCACTAAGTATTGGTTTATATCCTGTCACTGCTTATATTTTATTTGAACTGGTACAACTTGGCCGCTTTGATCAACAGCATAACTACATCAGTAACTTGCATCATTTACTCACACAAACCAATAATTTACGTTTAAAAATGGTTTGTTATTACGCCTTGGCAAAAAGTTATGATCAACTCAATGATATAGAACAAGCTGTAAATTATTATAAACTAGCCAATAAATTGCAGCTGCAATTGAGTAGCTTCAACACTGAACAATTAACGCCGTTTTATCAAAGTATTATGCGTTATAATCCAAAAAGTTTATTTGCCACTATCAAGCCTGGATTTACTGGTACTGTTACGCCCGTTTTTATTATTGGCATGCCACGCAGTGGCTCAACATTATTAGAACAAATGTTAGCTTCACATAGTGAATTTGCAAGCCTTGGGGAAGATCGCTGTATTAGCTCGCAAATTGTTGCATTCATAGAGCAACAAACCAAGTTGCCCTACCCTGAATGTATTAGCGCACTAACACCGCAACTGATTGAGCAAGCGCGGGCTCTTTATACCGCACGGTTAAAACAAGCTAAACCTATTCGCGCGTTTATGATCAACAAATTGCCCGCGAATTATCAATCGTTAGGGCTTATCTATTTATTGTTTCCAAATGCTAAGTTTATTAACTTGCAGCGCGATTTTAATGCCACAGCTTGGTCCGTTTATAGTAATTACTTTGCAGAAAATGAACCTTATTTTTGCTCATTACCTGAATTTAAACGTTACTATGATTTATACCAAGGTTTGATGACGCATTGGCAACAAGCAATACCTTCGGCTATCTTAGATGTTCATTATGAGCAACTGATCAGCGAGCCGCGCGATACGTTAAAAAGCGTATTTACATTTTTAGGTACCGCATTTGAAGCACAATGTTTAGACTTTTATAAATCAAAAAAACCAGTTACCACGCTTAGCAAAGCCGCAGTACGAAAACCGCTACATAACCGTGCAATAGAACACTGGAAACGTTTTGAAACGCCACTCAGGGCGTTGCTGAATGACGCTCAAACCACGTCACTAGATCCTTAAATTGATCTGCTTTAGCACTGGCGTGCGTTAACATATTAATATGATCGTAATCATATTGATGGCCGTGTTTTTTCCCGTACATTTGCAGGTGTTGAATACCAGTACCTGACTCGGCAATAAATTTTTCAATATCAATTTGTTGTGCAAGCGCTTTGTCTTTCACCCCCCCTATGTGTAAGGTCGGTGGCAAACTTAAGCCAGCCACAGCTTGAGCGTAATCAAACCCGTCGTCGCTATCTAACCATGGTTTACGTTTAGCCCATTGCATACTTTGATAATGCGACTTTTTAGTTTCATCATCACTGCCCCACTTGAGTCTTTTGGCGGGTAAATAACCATGTTTTTTAGCCAGTATTGGCGCTAAAAAATACCAAATCAAATTTCCTTGAAGGTATTTTTGTGGATGATGATTATAAAGCGAGCGTTTAGTACCAAAGTAAGCACATGCTTTTACATCATTGATATACTGTGGGAAACGCGCAAACACACTGTTCATTAATACACCACCCCAGGAATGGGCTACCCAATACGCTGGTGGTCTACCTTCACGCTCGGTAATTTTAGCAATAAAAGCGGGAATATCTTCAATAATAGCTTCGGTTTGGCCATAGTGAGCATGCTTTGAGATAGCCGGTTTGCTACCACCACGACCTCGTAGATCAGCCACATAACACACATATCCTTGCTCAGCTAAAAAAGGTGCTAAACCCTTATTTGAATGCGTATAAAATATTTTACCGTTTTCAACAGCACCATGCATAAACAACACAGCTGGCCCAGCGGCTTTGCTGTTATCTGCTATGCGGCGCAAATGTAATGTTTGTAGCTCAGTTAGTTTAATAAATACTGATTCTTGTACGATCGCCATTTCAGTTCCTTGTTGTCATTGTTATGAACCGCAACTCATCCTACCAGTAATTTAAACAAGATCACACGTCAATGTGTTTCTCTGGTAAAATAACTTTTTTGTTTGTTAAGCTAATTATTTGTTATGAAATCAACACCATTAAAATCAAAACTACACCCTCGAAATCGCCATAACAAAGGCTATGATTTAGACTACCTAAGTATTAAAGTGCCCACTTTAAAACCATATATCGTGCTTACTCCCAATGGTACTAAAAGTATTGATTTTAGTGATAACAAAGCAGTAAAAACGCTTAATCAAGCACTTTTGCAAGCGTACTATAACGTTGATTTTTGGGATATACCTGAACACAACCTTTGCCCACCGATTCCAGGACGCGTTGATTACATTCACTACTTAGCCGATTTACTAGCAAACGATAATCAAGGCGTTATACCTCAAGGCAGACAAGTTAAAGTGCTGGATATAGGTACTGGTGCGAACATAATTTACCCGTTACTAGCAAGCCATGAATATAACTGGAGCGTCACAGGCTCAGATATAGATCCGAGCGCTGTAAAATTAGCCAAACAAATCGTACAATTTAATAATCGCAAAATTACCGTCAAGCTACAAAAGCAGTCGCAGCATATTTTTCAGGGGGTAATAAATGCAAAAGAGCTTTTTCATATTACATTGTGTAACCCTCCTTTTCATGCCAGTGAACAACAAGCAGCTCAAAGTAGCGAGCGGAAATGGAAAAACTTAGGCAAAGCCCCTAAATCGGCTTTAAATTTTGGCGGGCAACATAATGAGCTTTGGTGTGAAGGTGGCGAAGCGCAATTCATTTGTACCATGATCGATGAAAGTGCCCTATTTGCTGAGCAGTGTATGTGGTTTACCTCTTTAGTTTCAAAAAAAGAAAACTTAGCCACGTTACAAGCACAATTAAAAACACACCCTGTGGCTGAAGTTAAAATCATTGAAATGGCGCAAGGGCAAAAAGTGAGTCGCTTTATTGCGTGGAGTTATTTTGATCAACAAACTCGCCAAGAGATCAGCCAGCAATTTACACAACCGGAGATATCATGATTGATTTTCGTTCTGATACTGTCACTAAGCCCTGCGCTAAAATGCGCGAAATTATGTTCAACGCCCCTTTAGGTGATGATGTATATGGTGATGATCCCAGTATTAATAAATTAGAAAGCGTTGCAGCACAGCGTCATGGCTTTGCCAGTGCATTGTTTTGTAGCTCCGGCACCCAAGCAAACTTATTAGCGTTAATGGCTCATTGCGAACGTGGTGATGAATATATTTGTGGGCAAAATGCACACAATTATAAATTTGAAGGCGGTGGCGCGGCAGTGCTTGGATCAATCCAACCGCAACCTATCGAGAATGAAAATGATGGCAGCCTCTGCTTTGACAAAATACGCGCCGCTATCAAACCCAAAGACTTTCACTTTGCTAATACCCGCTTACTCAGTTTAGAAAACACCATTGGCGGTAAAGTGCTGCCATTAAGTTATTTAGCCCAAGCGCGTGAGTTCACTCACAGCCATCAATTAGCACTGCATTTGGATGGTGCTCGCGTTTATAACGCTGCGGTTGCGCTTGAGGTAGATATTACCGAGATAACCAAACACTTTGACTCCGTGTCTATTTGCTTATCAAAAGGCTTAGGCGCACCAGTCGGCTCATTACTACTTGGCTCTGTTGAGCTGATCAATAAAGCAAGGCGTTGGCGTAAAGTACTTGGCGGCGCTATGCGCCAAGCTGGTATGCTGGCAGCCGCTGGCCACTATGCACTTGAGCACAATGTTAGCCGTTTAGCCGACGATCACAGCAATGCGCGTTACTTAGCGCAGCAGCTCAGTGCCATTGAAGGCTTTAACGTTGACTTGTCGCGCGATACAACCAATATGGTCTATGCAAATGTTGCTGATAGTGTTGATATTAATGCCATTGCACAGCAACTAAAAGCACAAGGGATAGTATTCAGCCCAAGCAAAACTTTGCGTTTAGTAACTCATTTGCAGATCACTCGAGCCGATATTGATCAATTTATAGCAGCGTTAACTTCGGCGCTGCATGTTTAACGCAGCTTTATAGTGTTTGCGGCACACCGACACATAACGGTCGTTGCCGCCAATTTCCACTTGATTACCATCGGCAATCGCTTTGCCTTGCTCATCCGTACGCAATACATGGTTCGCTTTGCGACCGCAATGACACACCGTTTTAAGTTCAACCAGTTTATCAGCCCACGCTAGTAAGTACTGCGAGCCGCTAAATAACTCGCCTCTAAAGTCATTACGCAAGCCATAGCACAACACCGGAATGCCTAATTCATCCACCACATCGGTCAGTTGCATTACTTGCTGACGTGATAAAAATTGACATTCATCCACCAGCACACAATGACGTTTTTGTTCACTATTAAGCTGTTTGATCAGTTCAAAAACATCTTTGTCAGCATCAAAAATATGTGCATCAGCTTGTAAACCAATTCGAGAAGATACCTTACCAACACCAGCACGATCATCCAATGCAGCCGTTAAAATAACGGGCTCCATGCCGCGTTCGCGATAGTTAAATGCCGATTGTAAAAGCGTGGTAGATTTACCTGCGTTCATTGCAGAATAATAAAAGTACAGCTGAGCCATGAAAATGCCTACCCTGAAAAAAGTGCGCTAATGCTACCTTAATCTTGATTGAACATCACCTTTTTTACCCGTGTTATAGAACGATAACTCAACGGTGCCTGCTACTGACGACCCTAGCTTCGTGATTAGTTTTATCTAAATATTCAACATACAGCTTGGCATTATCTTGTGCAGCGATGGTTTGCCAAATACGTTGACTAAGCGCCTTATGCTGTTGATAAAACTGCTTAGAGAAAAGCAAATAGCCTTGGGCTTTTTCAAGTGGAGGATAAATAGCTTGTACTTGGGCTGTTTTATACCGGAAGTTTGATACTTTCCGATCGCCAACTTGGCACACGTCAAGCGTAGCATCAACGACTCCACGGTCGATCAACTCAACGGCTTTTTCGACTGAGGAAGTATGTTGAACAAAAAAAGGCTCTTGATGTAATACCTTGCCTAAGTCATAACCGTTCGCAATAGCTAATGTAAAAGCCCTGGTCTGAAATACTTCGCGGCTTTGCCATTGCTGGTGAAATTTTTTTCCGCCGATGAGACAACTGCCAAATTCACTCACTGCAAAACGCGGATCCAGTTGCTGAGTTCCATCCATTGGGTATTGGGCAAATTCAGTTCGTTCAGGTCGATAGGTAGCAATAACCGCATTCACTTTATTTGTACGCAGATCATTTAAACAACTTAGCCAAGCTTTACGCTGATAACGAATAGACAGTTGTGAAAGTGTATTATCAAGATTTTGTAGGATTTCTAGCGATGCTTCTGGTTGAGTACCTAACATTTCATTGCTTTGCGCTAAAAACATCGGCGCGACAGTTTTATCTTCATAACAAAAAATTAGTTCAGTTGAGTTAGCAATTGCCGCTGTTGATAGCAAACTACACCCGCTACTGAGTACCAATAACGCCAATAAATTATCCCTAACACGTTTATTTTGTTTCATTTTATCTTGCTCCCTAGACGTTTCATCTAAAGTGTAGACCGAAAAAATGAATTGTTTAGTAACTAAACCAAAAAATTTAGATGATCCCTTCGTGCTCAAGTAACCACTGCTTGCGCTCTAGCCCACCCGCATAGCCGGTCAATTTACCATTGGCACCAATAATACGGTGACACGGCACAATAATACTGATTGGGTTTTTACCATTAGCAGCCCCCACTGCGCGAACTGCCTTGGGATTATTGAGTGCATGAGCAATATCTGAATAACTCTGTGTTTGTCCAAATGGCACCGCGGTGAGCGCTTGCCATACCGCTTGTTGAAAAGCAGTGCCATGGGTGGCTAGAGTGACATCAAAGGTTGTTCGCTTGCCTGCAAAGTAGTCATTAAGCTGCGCAGCACAATTTAAAATATGTGGCTGCTCAACATCTGAAAATGGGGTTTCTGAGCACTCTATAACTGGATAAAAGCCCACATAACTGACCCCGTGTTGGTTACCTTGAATAATAATCTCATCAATTGGGCTGGGTATGCGGGTTTGGATAATAGTCATGTTAGCTGCTGCCATAGTTGAAAGGTTAAATAGGAGCGAAATGGCGCGCACATCTCATCATTAAATGGTTTTGCCCCCGCTTGGGCTTTCTTTACGCCTAAATCTCCCGCTAAAAAAATATCGGGCTGACTTTGGCCGCGTAATTTTGCATAGTTTACTGTCCAAGGTCCAATCCCTTTGAGTGGCAGCCATTGATCAAGCTGATGACAATCAGGGTTATCGGCGCAAAACTGCGCTAAATTACGCAGCGCATTCTTTCTCGCTTGAGGCATTTTAAAAAATGCCAGCTCACTGTTTGCCACTACCTCAGGGGTTGGAAAATACACTCGCTCGCCATCTTGTTCGCCCAGTTCATCCACCAGCTGAGTCACTAAGTTATGCGCGGCAGTTACACTTACTTGTTGGCCAAGTACCGCACGAATACCAGCCTCAAATACCGACCAAATACCCGGTAACCGCAATCCTTGGGTTAACACAATTGCCCCTTGAAGTTGAGTTGCTAGGTGTTGTTCGATTTGCGCAGTATCGGCATCTAAATCGAGCACCCTGCGAATTTCACTTAAAATAGGCTGTAAAAAGCGCGGCTGATCAATATCAATGCTGACTAAAAAGTGATGTTTGTGCTCTACAAACTCAGCCGTAAACTGACCTTGGCAATGCTGATTTTTAAAGCTGCGACCATAATATGTCTCGCCAAGCCACTCAAGAGGTGAAATTAACCGCTTAGCTAAAAATTGCTGTAACGCAGTCCAATTATAAGGGGGCCGAAAAGGTAATTTAAGCGTCAACATCGCACGTGTTGTGCTGCGCTCACCACGCATTTTTGACGGGCAAATATGTAACTGCTGTAAAAACGCATCATTAAAGCGACGAATACTATTAAAGCCCGCTGCAAAAGCAACTTGAGATACCGATAAATTAGTTTCTTGCAGCAGTTTTTTAGCAAAATGACATTGATTAAATAACCGATACTGAGTTACTGAGATACCAAAATGTTGCTGAAATAACTGCCTTAAATAGCGGCTACTCACGCCGAGTCGCTCAGCTAACTGTTCACAGCTATGTTGCGTTGTTAAGTCACTGTCTATCAGCTGTTTGGCTCGCAGCGCTGTGGTTTTTGTTCCTTGCCATGCGCTACTTCCAGGGGCGCTATCTGGACGACAACGAATGCACGGGCGAAATCCAGCCTGGGCAGCATTGTGCGCATATTGAAAGTACTCTACGTTTTGCTCTTTTGCAGTAGGGGCAGGACAAATTGGCCGACAATAAATACCGGTGCTTTTAACACCGATGAAAAAGAGTCCATCAAAACGATGGTCGCGGCTTTGTCTGGCAAGTTGCCAATGGCTAGTATCCATAAGGTGCTCTTAACTATACATCTGCTAATAGAGTACGTGAAAAAACACAGTTTACTAGCCATTTTCGGCACTCAACCTTTATTCGCTGATTGATTTACTGGTAGCAGCTAAATAACGACGCTCAACTTCAGCCCAATTAATAACATTATAAAATGCTGCGATATACTCCGGGCGGCGGTTTTGGTATTTCAGATAATAGGCGTGCTCCCACACATCTAAACCTAAAATCGGCGTGTTGCCGTGCATTAATGGACTATCTTGATTTAAACTACTTTCCACCACAAGCTGGTTATCTTTATTAACACTTAGCCACGCCCAGCCACTGCCGAAGCGACTAACAGCTGCCGCTGTAAATGACTCTTTAAAGTTATCAAAGCCGCCAAGCTGCTCTGTGATCGCATCTAATAAGCTCCCTTTTGGCTGATCCCCACCATTGGGGCTCATTACTGTCCAAAACAATGAATGGTTTGCATGTCCGCCACCATGCTCTTGCACTACTTTTTGCAGCTCAGTTGGCAACGTGTCAATCTTTGCGAGTAACTCATGTACATCAGTATCACTATACTGGGTATTTTCAAGTGCCGCATTGGCTTTATTGATATATGTTTGATGATGCAAAGTATGGTGGATCTCCATAGTTTTAGCATCTAAATGTGGCTCTAACGCATCGTACTCATATGGTAATGGGGGTAATGTAAACGCCATAATTGTTCCTTGTCGGATTAAGATAAGTGATCAATGCACAGTGGCAGTTTGATCTGGGGTGTAACTTAACGTCTGATTGATTTGTTCTATTAATTGCGGGTAATGACTGTGCAATTTGGCAAACTGTACTAACTCTGTGTAGGTTTTGTGATGATGGTGCACAACCACTGTACGCACCGTATCGCATGGATGCTGGAGCAAATGACTTAAACTTATATGCACATCACACAAACACTGACACGCTTGCTCTGCTTGGTTCATGGCTCGATATGTATCCGCTAAATTATGAGCGGCAACAACGAATGCGGGGCAGCAATGTTCAATTGCGCTAATAACTGACTGGCATATTTTTGCTTGGCTAAATTGGCTTAATAAACGAGCTGAGAGGGTGTGTGCTGTCGTGTATTTATCGCGAGCTTCAATTAAAGCACCGCGTTCAAACGCTGTATTTCCAGCAATGATGTTGGCTTGCCAAGGACTTAATACTTGCTCAACCTGAGACAATTTATTGCTGCTGTGAAACTGTGGGTGTGACATAAAAATCACCTGCACAAAATTAAATGATGTGATTAATTTACACAGCCAAACAACTTAATGCAAATGATTTTTATTTATATTACGTATTTTTATTTCTCGACAAAATCAATTAATGCTTGTCCTGTAAGCCGATAAATGATCCACTCATTTTGTGGCTCTGCCCCCATACTATTGTAAAAATCGATCGCAGGTTGATTCCAGTCAAGTACCACCCATTCAAAACGGCCACAATCTTTTGCGATAGCTTGGCGTGCCAAATGTTGCATAATCAGTTTACCCGCACCATTACCTCGGCTATCTGGGCTGACATATAAGTCTTCAAGGTACAAGCCATTCTTGCCAAGCCAAGTCGAATAATTGTAAAAGTACACCGCAAAGCCAATTGGCGTATCGCCTTCAAAACAAATCAAACTATGCGCTGTTGCACCTTCACTAAACAGGGTTTTTAAAATCGCCTGTTCATCGGTTTTAACCGCATCGGGCTCTTTTTCATAAATTGCCAATTCGGTAATAAAATGCAAAATAGTAGCAGCATCCGAAGGCTGCGCATCTCTTAAGGTAATCGTTTTTTGGTCTGTCATAAGCTCTCTTATTTATTACTGCATTGTTTAATACTGATCTAGTTTATCTTTTAATATTTGTAGTTGAATTGGTTTAGCCAAGTAGTCATCCATTCCAGACGCTAAACACAGCTGTTTGTCTTCATCCATTGCATTGGCTGTGAGTGCAATAATTGTGATCTGTTGATGTTTAGCACCCGCCTCACCGGCACGAATTGCGCGAGTAGCGTCAAATCCATCCAGCACCGGCATTTGGCAGTCCATGAGCACTAAATTAAAGTGTTCTGCAGGTACTTTCGCTAAAATATCAAGGGCTTGCTGACCATTCTCCGCTAGCGTTACGGTAAAATTCAGTTTACTTAACATTAGTTTAGATACTTGCTGGTTAATCGGATTGTCTTCAACCAATAAAATATGGCTATTTGCTCTATGCTGATCACTACGCAGTGAGGATATATAACTTGATGTCACTAAAGGTAAATCGGCGCTACCACCATGAGCGATCACCGCCATGGCACTGATCAAATCAGCCGTAGTGATAGGTTTTGGAAAATACGCTTGGAACCCTGCATCGCTAAAACGTTGTACTCCTTCCATGCCAGCAATACTGGTCATCATTACTAATGGCATTGCTTTAAAATCATCATCGGCTTTTAATTTTCGACACAGTGCTAAGCCATCCATTCCTGGCATTTGCATATCCAACACGGCAATATCATACAAATTAAGTTTATCTGCAAGGCGCTTTTTACATAACTGCAAGGCTTGTGCTGCATTACAAGCAAGCTCAACTTTTGCACCCCAATGAGCAAGCTGTTGGCTTATCACAATCCGATTGGTTTCGTTATCATCAACCACCAATATAGTGAGCTTGGTCATATCTATGGTCGGTATACTACGCTCAGTGTCACTTCCCGCCTCTAGCATCACTGTCGCGGTAAACTCACAACCATGCCCTACCTCACTGACTAACGTTACTTCTCCACCCATTAACTCACACAATTGTTTACTAATCGCCAAACCTAATCCAGTGCCGCCATATTCACGCGTAGTCGAGGCATCTACTTGCGAAAATGGGCTGAATAAATCTTCTTGCTTGGTTAGATCAATTCCGATGCCAGAGTCTTTTACACTAATACTGAGCTGATATTGTTGTTCAATAGGAGTTACTGATGCGCGGATCAATACTTCACCTTGCGCAGTAAACTTAACAGCGTTACTCAGTAAATTGGTCAGCACTTGGCGAATACGCCCCGGATCGCCTTTAAATTGCACCGGTGTCACAGCCACTAAATCAATAATGATTTCGATATCTTTATCTTGCGCCGCAAGGGCTTGAGATTCCGCCACCTCTCCGAGTAAATTACAGACATTGAAGTTGATACTTTCTAGCTCGATTTTACCGGCATCAACTTTCGAAAAATCTAAAATATCATTGATCACCGACAATAAAGAATGCGCGCTATTTTTTGCTATCGCGACTTTCGTTCGCACCGGCTTGGTCAACGCTTCAAGTTCGATCAGCTCAAGCATACCCAACACCCCATTCATTGGGGTACGAATTTCATGACTCATGGTTGCTAAAAATTGACTTTTTGCTGTTGCAGCAGCATTGGCTTTGACTAATGCAATTTTCAGCTCTTGGGCGGTTTGCTTACGCCTTTGCGACATTAACACGCTGCCCACTAAGGTCGCTAAAGAGCGTAAATAGGTTTCTTCATTTTGGCTCCAACAGCGATAGCTACCGACACTTTCCGCACAGAGCACTCCTAATATACCCTCACCGGTAGATATAACGGCATCGAGCATCGAATTAATATTTAATGGTGTTGTGTAAGTGTCAATCAATTCGGCGGTTGCAGGATGGCTATTAACATCATTAATTGCCACTAAACCTTGTGCAAATATTGCTTGGTAATAAGCGGGAAATTCACTCGCTTTAAGCACTAAAGGCTGCTCAACAAAACCTTGATCATCGATAAATAAACTCACGCACGTCATTTCATCGCTAGCTTCATCAAACACCCACACTGCTGAGCGTTGCACATCAAGTACATCACACATTGACTGCGTCACTAAATTTTTTACTACATCGAAATTACCTGCCAATAACTCAGGTGAGACGGTTAAACTCGCTAGGTTTTTATTATATTGGTTGGCTTTTTTACTCTCTAATTCGAGATGTTTATAAGTATCAATATTTTGAAATGAACCATACACACGCACGCAACGTTCATTTTTAAATTCAACTTGCCCTATCGACTTAACCCACCTTTCATTGCCTAACGCTGTGACAAGGATTAACTCAATTTCCCAGCTATTACCATTAATAACTGCATCTTCAAACAGTTCGCTAATTTTATCACGATGTTCACCTTGCTTATAAAAATCAAGAGCTTGCCCTATTACTGGCTGGTAGTCGTCAGCGACTTCATGAATTGCTTTGACTTCATCGGACCAATACATTGTCTGTGCTTCTAAATCCACTTCCCAGGCACCAATTTGGCCTTGTTTACTCATTGCTTCAAGTAAACTTTGTTGGCGATAAAGTGTCGATTGAGTATGATAACGCTCGGTTATATCATGAATAAAACCATCTAAATACAATACGTTGCCAGCCTGATCATACACTGCTTGACCTTTTTCATGTACCCAATGAATACAGCCATCAGAAGCGACCAAACGGTATTCTAATGACCATGGCTGACGAGCATCAATATCGACTCTCACTTTCTCAGCCACGCTAGCAACATCATCCGGGTGAATTAATTCAACAAAGCTAAGCTTATGATTATCAACTAAATCATTTGGTTCATAGCCGGTAATAACTTTTGTTTGTTCACTCAGGTAGAGCATGCTCCATTGGGCATCGTATTTACATCGATACACAATGCCTGGAATATTGCCGACCAGAGACACAAATCGGTCGCGACTCAATTGTAATTGTGCTTCTGTTTCTTTTCGCTCTGTAATATCAAGGTGAGTACCTATCATTCGTTTTGCAGAGCCATCACTATTGCGCTCAACGATACGTCCTGTGGTCAGTACCCACACCCAATGTCCGAGACGATGCAACATACGAACTTCGCAGACATAATAATCGCTCTCACCCGCAAAATGCTGCTCTAAAAGCTGCCCTGAAGTAACAAGATCATCTGGATGAGTATATTTGTTCCATGTATTAAAATCAGTTGGTTGTAGTTCTTCCAATTTATAACCGATAATACTCGCCCAGCGGTTATTAAAGTATGCTTTGCCAGTATCTACATACCAGTCCCAAATCCCTACTGCAGTGCTGTCCAACACTAATTGTAATTGTGTTTTGTGTTGTTCGAGTTCAAATTCTTGTAGTTTTAATGCTGTGATGTCGGTGCGAATAGCGATATAACTTTGGGGCTTGCCCTGTTCATCTAAAAAAGGCGCAACTGTAGTATCGACCCAATAAAAGTCACCATTTTTTGCTCGATTACAGATTTGCGCATGCCATACATTGCCTGCGGTTACGGCTTTATACATGTCCTTAAAAAAATATTTAGGATGAGTCCCAGAGTTTAAAATACGGTGGTTTTTTCCTAACAATTCACTTTCGCTGTAACCGCTGATCTCACAAAATTTCTTATTAACAAAGGTGATCGTGCCCTTGATATCGGTCACAGCAACAATTGCATGTTCATCAAGTGCACTTTTTTGTTCCGCTAACTGTTTTAAGGCAAGCTGAAGCGCTGTGCTTTGATGCTCTAGCCGTTCTTGCTGTTGTACCTTACTACTGACTAAGTGTTCTAGATCAATCGACAGCTGATGTAATTCACTACTGTCTTCCAGAATAGGAATATTGTTGCGCTCACCTCGGGTTATTTCAGCGCTGGCATTGGCAAGGCTAATGAACGGGCGAGATAAACGTCGTCCAAACCACCACGATAGAATTAAGATCACTAAAAATGCAAAAGCATTAGCAACCACAGCTGCAAACTTATAGTCACTGGCACCTTGCAACATAACGGCTGCAGGCTTTTCAACCAATAGCTGCCAGCCTGTGGCGTTTGCAAAATTCAAGTCCGTTAAAATGGCATAGTGTAATGTGTCATCTATTTTTCGATAGGTAAAAACCTGTTCAGTATTTGCCACATTAGTAAAATAATCAGCTTTTGGTAATACACTCGGGTGCAATTGGGCACCTTTGATTTCACCTGCTTTCACAATAAAGAAAGTTAGTCCCTCATTATTATTATGAATATGTTCTAAATTATCGAGCAAGCCTTGAAAATTTATATTCGCTAATACTATTGCATAAAGTCCGCGTTGCTCGTCTATCATAGGTAACGCCACAAAATGATGTGTTTCAGCCCCCATTGAAGATATAAATACACTTTTTTGCCCTTGCTCAATAGCCGCTAGCATCGCAATTAACTGATCACGATTTAAGGCTGAAAACGCACTGTTATTAACTGGGTTTGGGGTATTTGAGGGGTCGAAGATAATATGAATTTCATTGACAAAATCATATCGATCAACAAACTCATCAATCAGTAGCCGTTTATTTAGCTGGCTATGACTTAGTTGATCATTTAATAGATATAGGTCTTTAATGTGATCTGCAAACCAAATATTCGCAAATTGCTTACCAATACTGCTTAATTCACCAAGTTCAGTTTGGGCGCTTTTTTCAAGGGAGTTGCTTACATGTTGAAGACTAAACCAAGACATTAAAAATAATGGTGCTAGCGCAATGACAATAAAAGTAACAATCAGTTTCGTCCGTATAGATTGGCTTTTATTTTTTAACAGGCCATTCAGCATTGTATTTCCATAATCAACTTTTTATTGTTTTAGAAACTTACTTATATTAATGCACTAAATAGCACAAGACGCAAGTTTATGCGCCTTGTGTAAGGTACTGCAGTAGAGCTAGTTTTTATTCCCATTGACACGGTAAAACTGCTGACTAAATTGAGTGTAGAGTACCGGCAATACAAATAAGGTAAGAAAGGTTGCGGTAAATAATCCGCCAACAATAACCGTTGCTAATGGTTTTTGAATTTCAGCGCCGATCCCTGTTGATATCAACATGGGTATCAAACCAAGCGCTGAGGTTAACGCCGTCATTAGTACGGGTCGCAGCCGAGATAGTGCGCCATTAAATGCTGCGCTTTGTAGACTATCTCCCGCTTTAACGCGATTATTAATACTCTCAACCATCACCACGCCGTTAAGCACAGCTACCCCAAACAAGGTAATAAAACCCACAGAGCTTGGCACTGATAAATATTGCCCTGATACGTAAAGTGCAACCACACCACCAATAACTGCTAACGGCACATTGACTAAAATCAGCAATGCTTGGCCTATTGAGCCAAATGCAAAATACAAAAGTAATGCAATCAAAGCCAGCGAAATAGGCACCACGATAGATAAACGCTGCTGCGCACGTTGTTGGTTTTCAAATTGACCGCCAATACTAATGCTATAACCTGACGGTAAATCAACTTGCTCAGCTATGGCAAGGCGAATATCCGCGACGACTGAGCCCATATCGCGCCCTTGTACATTGGCTTGGATCACGACTCGGCGCTGAACGTCATCACGACGCACTTGTGGCGGACCAGATTCAATATTAACCGTTGCGACATCCCCAACCCTAACCACGGCACCTGTCGGTGATAATAAACGCAGGTCTGCAATGGCTTCAGGACTGTCACGAAACTCTGCCCCAATGCGCACATAAATATCATACCGCTCATTGGCATTAATAATTTGCCCTGCCGCAGTGCCGCCAATGCCATCTTGCACTATCGACATTAAATCCCCCACAGATAAACCATAGCGAGAAAGTGCTAAGCGGTTCGGTTTTATCACTAATTGTGCTTCACCAGCAATTTGTTCCATTGCCACATCTTTAGCGCCAGCAACACCTTTTACAGCTTGCTCAATTTGCTGCCCTTTAGCGACTAACACATCTAAATCAGCACCAAACAGCTTAATCGCTAGTTGCGCTTTCACCCCTGAGAGTAGCTCATCCACCCGCGTGGCTATCGGCTGTGAAAAGTTAAACAATAAACCAGGAAACTGCGCTAATTTTTGTTCCATTAACACTTGCAGTTGTGCACGATTAGCAGCTGATTGCCATTCACTCACCGGCTTTAAACCTAAGTAAATTTCAATATTATTAACTGGCTCTGGATCCCCCCCGACTTCTGGGCGACCAATTCGGCTAAGTGCATACTCAACTTCAGGAAAGGCCAATAATATCGCTTCCAACTTAGGAGCGACCATTAATGCTGTATCCAAGCTTGCCGAAGGTGCCAGTGTTACCCGTAAGTTAATAGTGCCTTCTTCAAGCTCTGGCACAAACTCAGTGCCTAGTTGCGGCAATAAGATACCAGCAATCACCACTAATATTCCCGCCAGCGAGATCACCGTTTTACGTGCGTTCATTGCCCAACGTAAACATGTTTGATAAGTTTTATCTAACGGTTCAAGTAATACACTGCGCCTAACTGTGACACCTTTAGAAAATAAATACACTGCCATTGCTGGCACGATTACTAGCGCAACAATCACAGCAGAAATAATGGCTAACATGATACTTATAGCCATTGGCTGGAATAATTTAGCTTCTACGCCTTCAAAACTAAACAGCGGCATAAACACGACTAAAATAATTAGTGCAGCAAAAAATACCGGCCTGGCAACTTCTTTAGCCGCCATAGTGATCAATTTAGCCGGTGAGTGATCAGCATGAGTATTGTTAGTTAAGTAACGAAAAATATTTTCCACCATCACCACCGAGCCATCCACCAGCATACCAATTGCCACAGCAATACCACCGAGTGACATCAAATTAGCCGAGAGCCCTAACCACGACATGACACATAAAGCCATACTAATGGAGATTGGTATAGACAATAAAACCAATAATGTGGCGCGTAAATTCATTAAAAATAACGCCAGCACAACCACAATAAATACAAACGCTAATAGCAAGGCATCCACCACAGTATCAACCGCTTTGGTGATCAAATCAGCTTGGTCATATAACGGTTCAAACGTTACTCCCTCTGGTAGTGCTTGATTGATCATCGCAATCCGCGCGCTAATACCATCAATGGTTTGCTTGGTATTTGCACCAATGCGTTTTAATACCACCCCTGTCACCACTTCACCTAATGATTGCACATTACCTTGACCATCTTTTTTACTCATCGTAGCGGCACCTTGGCGAATTTCACTGCCAAGCGTCACCTCTGCCACATCGGCAATGGTGATCACTGTGCCATTGATGGTTTTCAATGGCGTTTGTGCTATTTCTTGCAGCCCTAGTGTGCCGGCATTAAACCAACCTGTTCCACGAATAACTAACTGCTCTTGGCCGCGGTTCATATACCAGCCACCTACATTGGTGTTGTTTTCTTCCAGTGCAGTTACCACTTGTTGTTGTTCGAGCTGATAAGCCAATAACTTATTTGGGTTAAGATTTACTTGGTATTGACGCACATCACCACCGAACGACAGTACTTCGGTAACCCCATCAACAGGTAGAATAAGCAATTTGACAATCCAATCGTTTAAGCTGCGCAGCGCCATACTATCCAAGCCAGACTCAGGTGATGCCGCTAATAAGTATTGGTAAACCTGCCCGAGCCCTGACGTATTCGGGCCCATTTCTGGCAAGCCAATCCCGTCCGGGATCAGTTCTTTCGCTGCTTGCAAACGCTCAAATACCAGTTGGCGGGCAAAATAGATATCCACCCCTTCTTTAAAAACCACGGTAACACCAGAAAGCCCCGTTTTAGAAATCGAACGAACTTGCTCTACATCAGGTAATGCATACATGACCGCTTCAATTGGGTAAGTGATCAGTTGCTCAACTTCAACGGCAGCCAAACCTGGTGCTTCGGTATTAACAGCCACTTGCACATTGGTAACATCTGGAAAAGCGTCAAGGTTGAGTTTTGGGATCACCACAACACTGGTGACAATGAATACACAAAGAGTCAGCAAAACCAGTAGTCGATTAGCAATCGCACTATCTATTATTTTATTAAACATAGTGTTAGCTCCTAATGGTTGTGCGGATCAAAACCGCCTTTAGCTTGTTCTGATGCGACAAAAAATGCTCCTTGAGTAACGACTTTAGTGCCCTCAGCCAATCCTTTAATTTCACGAAGCTGACCAAACCGCCGGCCACGTTCAATTTCAGTTGCTATAAGTTCACCGTCTTCATCTTGCACATATACCGCCCAATCACCATCTGGGTTCCTAAGTAGAGCTTGCTCTGGTACTGCCAACACTTGTTGCTCAGTTGAAAATTCAAAATACACGTCACTAAACATCCCCGGGTGTAATTGATGCTGGCTGTTTTGTACACTTAAACGCACAATCCGTGAACGAGTGATCTGATCTATAGTGTGTGCTTCTTGGATCACCTTGGCTGGGTATGTGAATTGATTCACTTTCACTTGCGCTATTGTGCCTGTATCAATATTAATGGTTTGATTTGCCGACAATTGCGCTTCAACCCATAGTAGACTTTCATCAGCAATCAGCATAAGTTCAATTCCTGCATCGACCCGCTGCCCTTGTGCAAAATTATCACTGAGCACAGCTCCTGAGGTACCAGCAAATAATGTGTACTCCCCCAGTTTATCGGCTGGGCTTACCGCACTTTGCACAATTGCTTTAGCCGATAAACCAAACGCCACAAGTTGACTGTGAGCCACTTCATATTCTGCCTTGGCTGTGAGTAAGCGTTTTTCGCTCACCGTACCTTTGCCCATTTTTTGCACCCGCTGCCACTGTGCTTTAGCTAATCGATAAGTGGTTTGTGCACTGGCGACCTCGGCACTAAATAAAGTCACTAACGGTGCGCCTACTTGAATATGTTGTCCTAAGGTTGCGTGACGTTTCACCACAATTGAATCTACTCGTGGCGACAACACATAACTGCTATAACCATTAGCTTTGATTTCACCAGGGGCATACAACTGCGCTTGATAAGTGTACTTTTCTAATGGGCTGATCTGCACATTTGCTAAACGCATTTGTGTCGGGGTTAAACGTACCCCGCCGGCTTGATCATGTGCAACATTCTCACTCGGTTGTACTGCTGTGGTAGCACTATGATCAAGGGCTGCATCTGGTGTATGAGCGTGCGGTGCTTCTTCACTGTGTTGATGACCTGTTTTTGTATCATCAAACTTTTGTTGTGCAACAGTGGTTGCCTGCCCTAAATTGCTAAAAATAAATAGCAGAGCAGAAAGAATAATTTTTAAGCGCGTCATAGTGCAGCTCCATCAGTTAGGGGATCCGTAAAGGTAGAAATATAATGGCTAAGTTGACCACTTTGCGTTAACCAATTCACACTCGCCAGTTGGCTCTGCTGAACAATTTCAATGCCAGCAAGTAATCCTGAAATACGCTGTTGGCGCATGGTTAAGTACTCAGCGGTACTGATATCACCGCTTTGCCATTGTTGCTCTATCAACGCAAGGCTGCTATCTGCATTTGCTTGGTTAATCGACTGCCAACGCTTAACGCGCTGAGCGTACGCTTGCATCACCTCTTTACTGGCTTGTGCTTGAAACGTCATAGTGCGCTTTAAAGCTTGATATTCGGCTTCTTTTGACATCACCGTAAATTCAGCGGCTTGGTATTCATCGCTAAAATTATTCACTATATTCAGCGGCATAGAAAAACTCACAGAGACAAGGTTATCATCACCATTTTTACCTGCTACAAGCCCAATGGTTGGTTTGACGGCTCGTTCTGCTTTGATCACCTTTACTTGCTGACGCTGTTGTTGCCATTGTGATTTCACCAGCAAAAGTTGTGGATGTTGGACCACATTTTCAGTATCTGTAGTGAGTTTAATACCACTGAGTAACTGTTCAGGTGTCAGCTGCCCATCTTCGTGCCACGTTGGTAACAGTGCCTGCACAGCTAATTTAGCATCTGCATAAGCACTGGCTTGTTGGGCGGTTTGATTCAAAATTTCTGATAGTGAGTACAATGCTAATTGTTCATCCAGCAACCCGACTTCTCCGGCCGCTCGACGGCGCTTAACCACGGTAACTAAACGCTCTAATTGCTGCTCTTGCTGTTGCGCTAGCTGAAAAGCTGCTTTACTACTGCGCCAATTGATAAGCGCAATCAGGGTTTGTTCAACTAATTGTAAATACGTTAATTGCAAACGCTGCTGCTGTGCAACCAATGTAAGCTGCGCCGCACTGTGTTGTGCCTGTTGTTGATCATTAATATCAAATGTTTGGCTCAGCCCAATACTAAAATTATTAGCATCGCCTTCTTTTTCAATACTCGACTCAAGGTTTGGATTATATAGAGATTGCCCTGCGGCTCGCACAGATGCAGTGGCACTTTGCAGCTGCTGAAAATCAGCCTGTAAATTTGGGTGTTGTTTTAATTGCAACAACAACCAGGTTAAATCGCCGGTATTATGCGTTGGCGCAGCCAATGCGGGTGGTGCAGCTAATACAGTCGCACACAGACAAGCAAACCCAAATGGTTTGTATAAATTCATAACATATACTCTTACTAAATAAATCGGTGACCATGATGTTGGCCAGCTAAAAATTAACTTAGTGAGTGAGTAATTGGAGGGCGTAGATCAGGAATAAGCAGACGCGAATTAAATGCAGGGGCGTTCAAACTAATAATGTCGTAGCTTGGTAAATTGACATACTGCTGCCACGGCTCAGTAAAAAATGCGGGGATATGACATACATGACAATGCGCATCATCGGCGTTATCAGCTAAGGCTTGGCTTAATTGCTGATGTTGCAGTTGATGAATATCATGATCGTTATTGACAGAGCAGTGTTCGTCTAATTGACTTTGTTGATGTAATAATTGCGAAGTTACATTAATAGCAGTGTTATGATCAGCCACGTCAAAACTATCCAGCACAGGCTGAAGTAGTACAAACGCTAAGATTAACAACACTAATTGCTTCAAGCAATATATCCTTTGAACGATTTCCAAGCTAACTTAACACATCTTTTCGTTACTGAGAAGTGCTTAACCGCTCGCGACAGATGCCAACTTTATGCCGCTGGCTAATTCAGCAATGCTCATTTAGTATTGTAGTATCAATATAATAACAACTTAGGCAATACTGAATATGGCTCATCAACATTCTCATAGTCATCACAATGACGACCAAAGTGATCGCCAGCTAGGCTTCGCTGTTTTTATCAATGTGCTACTTACTATTGCCCAAGTTGTTGGCGGTCTCATCTCTGGCAGTCTGTCTTTAATTGCCGATGCACTGCATAACCTCAGTGATGCAGCGGCTATTTTTATCGCATTAATCGCCCGTAGAATTGGTAATAAACCCGCTAACGAGCACTATCATTTTGGTTATAAACGTGCAGAAATTTTAGCCACATTGTTAAACAGCAGCACCTTAATCATTATTGGTGGATTTTTAATACTAGAAGCCATTGACAGCTATTTTAACCCAACCCCAATCGATGGCTGGATTGTAGTGTGGGTGGCAGCATTAGCACTAGTAATTGATGTTGCGACGGCGGTGTTGACCTTTCGTGCGGGGGCAAAAAATAGCATGAATATTCGCGCTGCATTTATTCATAATGTGTCTGATGCTATGGCCTCGATCGTGGTAATTGTGGCTGGTACCTTAATTATTCTCTATCAATGGTATATTGTTGATTTGATTGCCACAGTATTCATTTCGGCATATGTAATTTATCACGGGGTATTACTACTGATTGAAAGTTGCAAAATTCTTATGCAAGCTGCGCCCAATAACTTTAATCGTGAAGCAATCACTAATGCGTTACAAAAGCACTTTACAATTAGCCAAGTACTCAGCATTAAAGCCTGGCAAATTGATGAGAAAACGACCTGTTGTGAACTGGTGATCATAGCTACTCAGCCACTTGATATTGACGCAATTAAAGACTATTTACACCATGAATTTGCTATTGAGCAATGTATTATTGAATATAAACAGCCACAATAACAAACCATGATGCGAACTCATAATTGCATTTAATCGGATTTTTATTGAAAACAGCTCGCGTTCTCATTTATCATCGCATCTTTATTTTTATAAATATCATAGGATATCTGTGTTGTTAAAGCTGTGGTTACGCCGTACTCATTTAATACTGACATTAGTTAGTGGGCTGTTTTTGATCTGTTTAAGCATCACCGGCGCTATTTTAATTTACGCAAAAGACATTCAGCAAATCATTAACCCGCAATATTGGACAGTAACCCCGCAATCAACACCACTGGCCTATCCGGTGCTTATCAATACGCTGGCTATTCACTCCAAACAAAATGTCACTTTACTTATGCCAGAGCAGCAGCCCACTGTTGCATGGCAAGCCCAGCTTGCTGATAAAAACTATATCAGCGTTAACCCATATACCGGACAAGTACTGCTCAAATATGATTATTACAGTACAGTGTATGGCTTTACCATGGCCGTTCATCGTTGGCTATTATACCAAGATACAGATGGCAAAAAGCCGCTGCGCAATTGGGTCTCTATCTGTGCGTTAATTTTTATTATCAATATATTCGTTGGCGTATACATGTGGCTTAAACCTAAAAATCGCCTAAAACGTTTAGTAATAAAACCCAAGGCTAAATTACGTATTTTGCTTTACCAACTCCATACAGTGATTGGCATGTATCTATTTATCCCTCTTATTTTAATTGCCTTTACTGGTATGGCATTTCACTGGAAAGACGAGACCAAAGCAGTGCTTGAGTTTGTAACACAAAATAATGTAGAGGCACGCCCTAAAGCGCCGGAACTCGAGGTGCCAAATATAATCAATGGCGATAACTTTGCAGTGGCTATACAAAACGCATTAGCTGTATTTCCTGAGGCTGAATTATTTCGTATCTATTTGCCTAAAAAAGCCAGCGACCCAGTTGCACTTAGAGTAAGAAACCCTGATGAAAGTCATGCTTATAGTTGGGTATGGGCCGATCAATACACCGGTCAAGTCCTGCAATCTTACGATGCCTCAAAAGCCAACCTCACAACTCGCGCGTGGAATTTTAAATACAAATTTCATATTGGCGATTTTGCCGGTTTTT
>NZ_JACJEZ010000050.1:0-36921 GCF_014164365.1 Pseudoalteromonas sp. SG43-6 | reverse complement strand
GGAGCGTTATCGATTGATGCGAAATCTTTAGCAACACCGCCGTATACTTTTGCAAGTACGTTAGTGATTGCTGCAGTTAGGGTAGTTTTACCGTGGTCAACGTGGCCGATTGTACCTACGTTTACGTGCGGTTTTACGCGTTCAAACTTTGCTTTTGCCATGACGGAACCTATCAGTTTTGTGTATCTAGATTACATATGAAAATAATCCACCAGAGGTAGATTAAGTTAAATTTTTCAAATTTCAAATAGTATTTTCTGACAGATAAAGGAAGTAATCAAGAAGATTCTAAGACTGGTGCTGATAGGCAGAGTTGAACTGCCGACCTCACCCTTACCAAGGGTGCGCTCTACCAACTGAGCTATATCAGCAACACCAGAAACTGGAGCGGGCAGCGGGAATCGAACCCGCATCATCAGCTTGGAAGGCTGAGGTAATAGCCATTATACGATGCCCGCGTTAGCAACCTGTTCTTAAACTACCTCTAACCGTCAAGAATAAAGTGGTGGAGGGAGCTGGATTCGAACCAGCGAAGGCTGAGCCGTCAGATTTACAGTCTGATCCCTTTGGCCGCTCGGGAACCCCTCCACGATAATTCTTTACTAAACACTTTCGGTAAAAGGAAAGTGGTGCCGACTAACCGAGTCGAACGGTTGACCTACTGATTACAAGTCAGTTGCTCTACCAGCTGAGCTAAGTCGGCACTGCTTTAGTACGGGGCGAGATATTAGAGGAAGGTTGGTGGTGATGCAACAAGAAAATTAAAAAAAATGTGATTTTATGTGCCGAACGCTCACAAATCAGGCAAAACAGCCTGTTTTTGTTAATTTTTGCTCAATTCATACCAGTAATTGAGCCCCTTCATCACTAATTGCGGATCATAAATCGCGTCTAAAAATTGCGCTTTCAATAATGCACCATAGCCACCAGCAAAAATTAGTTGAGGTTTTTTATTGGTTAAATGTAATTTTGCTTGTTCAACAGCCCCTAAGGTTGCCACTAGCGCGCCATTTTTTAAACCATTAGGTGTGTTTACACCCAGCTCATTCGCAAAAGGCGTGTTGGCATCATCAAAAACACGCTGCGTATTCTGTGTTAATGAGCGTGTCATGAGATCAAGGCCAGGTAATATCCAACCTCCCAAATGTTGTCCTTGTGCTGTAAGTACATCAATTGTTGTGGCTGTGCCTGTGTCTATCACGATGCAATCTTGTTGCGGCCATAATTGAAAAGCAGCAATTAAACCAAGCCAGCGATCAATACCTAAATTACTAAATTGTTGATACGCACAGCTAAGGTTACTCAATTGTTTAGTCACTTTCGCTTCAAAACATGGCACCTGAAATGCCGATGCTTGTGCTAATAGTCCATTGAGTTGCTCATTTTTACCAACACTTGCATAAACCAGCTCGTTAATTTTCCGCCAAGGTAGCGCACTAACATCACACGGCTTGATTTCGCCTTGCTGGCATAGCGCTGCTTTAAGTGCTGTATTACCTACATCGATTAATAATCTCATTGAACTGCCTTGCGTAGTGAAATTTCACCACCGTAATAGCTTTTAACCTCACCATCTTGGCGAATACGAATACCACCTTGTGGATCTATGCCTTCACAGATACCGCGCCAGCTTCTATGCCCGGTATTTAACTCCACACACTGTCCTGCAAAGGCGTTGAGTTCGTTCCACTGCTGATACATGTCATGCAAGCCAGTTTGACTGTACTGCGCTAATCGTTGCTCAAGGTGGTATGTTAAATGTGCCACCAGCTGATTTTTATCAATCTGTTGGCTATGTTGGCTCAAATCAGTCCACGCTTGGTCGATTTGCTGGCTGTAGCTTGTGGGCATTTGCAAATTAATACCAATACCTATCACGAGCTGGCATGGCCCTTGTGGCTGACCATCTAATTCGACCAAAACACCTGCGAGCTTTTCTTTATTAAGATAAATGTCGTTTGGCCACTTGAGTTCAATATCTAACTGATACAGTGCTTTTAACGTATCGTAAACAGCTAAGCCTACTGCGATAGACATACCCATTGCGGCTTGCAGCCCGTCATCTAAGCGCCAGAAATAACTATAATACAAGTTCGCACCAAATGGAGACTGCCAAACGCGTCCGCGTCGCCCACGCCCTGCTTGCTGCATTTCCGCGACGACGACAGTGCCTGAATCCAGTGTTTGTTTAGCCGCAATACGGCGCATTAACTCACTGTTGGTCGAATCAATGATCGGATGCACTTCGATATGTGCCGTACTGGCGTTCAAACCTTGATAATATTGCTGGATCTTATTTTGCTCTAACAAGCCCACGGAGTTATTAAGGCTATAACCCTTACCGCTAACTTTAAAAATATCCAGCCCCATCGCTTGTAAACTTTGCATATGTTTACTCACTGCGGCGCGACTAATGCCAAGTTGCTCACCAAGTAATTGCCCAGAGATAAAGCCACCCTGATTGAGCGCATTTAAGATTGCTAATTTATTACCATCCGGCGCCTTCATGCTAACTCCCCTAAACCGATATGGCATTCAGTATCATTATTCATCAAGCGAACTTCGTGCTGTAAGCTTATTTGATAACGTTGCCATATTTGCTGCTGGATATGTTGAATCATTTTAATTAGGTCACTGCCTTCACTGCCACCATAATTAACTAAAACTAATGCTTGTTGCTGATGCACTTCAATTCCTGCGATACGGTATCCTTTTAACCCTGCTTGTTCTATTAACCAACCGGCAGCTACTTTATGGTGGTGTTCATCATAGTAATAATGAGGCAACTGCGGATGCGCGACGAGCAATTCGCTAAGTAACTGGTTTTCTATAATTGGGTTTTTAAAAAAGCTTCCGGCATTGGCAAGTATGTAAGGATCCGGTAATTTGCTGTTACGAGTTTTAATCACTTGCTCAAAAACCGTCTGCGCCGTTACCGACTGAAGCTGTTGTAAAGGACCGTAGCTTAACTCTGGCTGCCAAAGTTTTGGTAATGCCAATGCAACACAAGTGATCACTGCTTTATTTTTTAATTGATGCTTAAAAATAGACTCTCGATAGCCAAACTCGCATTGTTGACAACTAAGGCGGATGAGCTGCTTAGTGGCGATATCAAAATATTCTACGTATTCAATAAATTTTGCCAGCTCTACACCATAGGCACCAATATTTTGTACCGGTGCTGCGCCAACTGTGCCGGGGATCAAAGCAAGATTTTCAAGCCCAGGCATCCCTTGTTTGAGCGTATATGCAACAAGCTGATGCCAGTTTTCTCCTGCAGCAACTTCAAGTAAGTAATCATTGTCGCGTTCAATGATGGCGATACCGGTAGTCGCCATTTTAATTACAGTGCCTTGATAATCGCTTAAAAATACCGTGTTACTACCTTCACCTAAAATGCAAAAAGGGCTATCAAACGTCAGTAGCTGTAATTGTGTAAGGTCAGTGATTTCGCACAGTTGTGAACACTGGCTCGGTAAAGAAAATGTATGAAAAGCTTGCAAAGAGAGAGCCACAAAATGCCCCAAAGGTTAATTGTCACTAATCGCAATAGTGTAACCTATCGTCGCAAAACGCGCATCAGATTGTAAAAATTGCTCAACCCTGATGGTCAATCATGATATAAAACCTGCACTTTTTATTTCCGTCCAGGGTCAATATGAAACTTAAACCACTTTTTTTAAGCCTCGCAATGGCAGGTATGTGCTCTCAAGCAATGGCCAGTGCCATTGATCAAAATTCCTATGCTAATCTTGATGATGTTATTACCACACACTTAAATCTTGATTTAGACGTTGATTTTGCCGACAAGCAGTTAGAAGGTTTTGTTGAGCATACGTTACAATGGCAAAATGCCGACAGCAAAACATTGGTACTTGATACCCGTGACTTAGATATTGATAAAGTAATGTATCAAGATCAAACTGGTGGCTGGCATAAAGCAAAATTTACCCTTGCTGCACGTGATGATGTTAAAGGCTCAAAGTTAACTATTACTTTTAAAAACCAAGCAGCAAAAGTACGCATTTACTACAATAGTCGCCCAGAAGCATCAGGCTTACAATGGTTAACACCTGAGCAAACAGCCAGTAAAACTCATCCGTTTATGTACAGCCAATCGCAAGCAATTCATGCTCGTAGTTGGATCCCAGTACAAGATACACCAGCGATGCGTGTAACTTACTCGGCACGTATTCATACACCTAAAGATGTTCGTGCGGTGATGAGTGCTGACAACAAAGATGCACTTTATAAAGATGGCGATTACATTTTTGATATGCCTCAAGCAATCTCTCCTTACTTAATTGCGATTGGCGCTGGTAATCTAGAATTTAAAGCTATGTCACGCCAAACCGGCATTTTTGCTGAACCAACCATTTTAGATGCATCAGTTGCTGAATTTGAAGACACGCAAGCGATGATCGATAAAACAAGTACCATGTACGGTGAATATGCTTGGGGCCGTTATGACCTCTTAATGTTACCGCCGAGCTTTCCTTTCGGTGGCATGGAGAATCCACGCCTGTCGTTTATCACTCCAACGGTTGTTGCTGGCGATAAAAGCTTAGTTAACTTAATCGCTCATGAGCTTGCTCACTCTTGGTCTGGCAACTTAGTAACCAATGCTACATGGGAAGACTTATGGCTGAATGAAGGTTTTACCTCGTACGTTGAAAACCGTATTATGGAAGAAGTTTATGGTCGTGACCGTGCGGTTATGGAGCAAGCGCTTGACGCTGCAGGCCTGCGTGCTCAACTTAAAACTATTGCAGCGCCAGATACTCGCCTTAACTTAAAACTTAATGGCCGCGATCCGGACGATGCATTCAGCTCAGTGCCATATACTAAAGGCCAGCTATTCTTAATTTACCTTGAAAACAAGTATGGTCGCGACAAGTTCGACCCATTTGTAAAAGCCTATTTTAAAGAGTTTTCATTCAAATCTTTGACCACCGCAGAGTTTGTTACTTACTTAAAAGCGAACTTAATTGAACAGTATCCAGGTGTTGTTAGCATGGATAAAGTAAACGAGTGGATTTTTCAGCCTGGCTTACCGAGCGATGCACCAAACCCAACCTCAGATGCATTCGATAAAGTAGATAGTGCAACTGCAGCATGGTTAAAAGGTGAAACAACAGCCGCACAACTTCCTACGGCAAATTGGACTGTGCATGAGTGGTTACACTTTTTAAATAACTTACCACGTGATTTAAGCCTAGATAAAATGGCGATGCTAGACAGTGAGTTCAATCTTACACAATCAACTAACGCAGAGCGTGCTTTTGCTTGGTTTATGCTTGCGGTTGGCAATGGCTATCAACCTATCTATCCAGCACTTGATAAACACTTATCAGGTATTGGCCGTCGCAAGTTAATCGTGCCGTTATACAAAGCTCTAATTACTAATGGTAAACGTGAATGGGCACATGACGTATACCTAAAAGCGCGCCCGGGTTACCACCCACTTGCGCAAGGTACTATTGACGACTTGTTTGCTAAGTAATAGCTAAATAACTCAAAATTAAAAAAGGGCGATTTATTCGCCCTTTTTGCTATCTATTTTAATCAGCGCTATTTATTTTTAGTGACTTTATCAATGAAAGCTTGCTGCTCTTGAGCACTGGCTTGTTGCCACCAAAAATCTAACATGGCGGCAGCACTAGGCGCATTACCTGCATTAGGTGCAGGGCGAGAAACTGGAGCTTGTAAATTAGCAGCATTAGGTGCAGCTCTGGTTGTTGATGCTGCTGTTGGCGCTACTTGCACTGTCGCAACTTGAGAGCTGGCACTACTTGTCAAATCAGGCTCAGCTATAATAGCCAGTGGCGTGCCTAATGACGCTCCTTTTGCTTGTAAGCTCACTTGCGGCGCTTCTGCAAAAACTTCTGCTGCTACCGCATTATCAGCACGGTTAAACACCACATCATAATCTGTATTAGCAGCAATGGTCATCGTCACCCAAAATGGTTCTGAGTCGATAACTTGATGCTCATCGTAACCTTGCTCGTACAGATCGGTGTATTTAAGTTTGACCTGATATACGCCAGGAACTAGTTCGATTTCATCAACACGATTGAAAAATGAATGTTCAATTTTCTTATCGCCCACTTGTAATGGGACTATTTCTTCAGGAAAATTAACGGTTTCAGCCACACTTGTCGCACTCAAAAATAATGACACAATACCGCTTAATAATATCTGTTTACGCATAATAGCTCCTTGTTGTTTGATTTCAGTTTGACACTGCAGGCAAAGTTTGTCATTAGTGACTTTAGTACAACCGACAAAGAGCCCTTTAAATGAGCCAAGAAACTATTTTTACTAAAATTATTAACCGCGAGATCCCAGCTGATATCATCTACGAAGATGAGCTTAGTTTAGCGTTTAGAGATATCAACCCTCAAGCCCCTTTTCACGTGCTGATTATCCCGAAAAAAGCGATTGCGACCATCAATGATATTACTGAGCAAGATGCGCCAATTGTTGGCCACCTGTATGTGGTAGCTGCGAAAATAGCCAAACAACAAGGCTTTGCAGAGGATGGTTTCCGCGTGGTAATGAATTGCAATGAACATGGCGGGCAAACTGTTTATCATATCCATTTACATATGCTAGCTGGTAAAATAATGGGATGGCCTCCTTATCAAGATAAGACAAAAGGTTTAATTTAAACTGGTTTACTGTAAATATTTGTAAAAAAACACCAACTTTGGAAAAAATATTATTTTATATTAATTTCAATCATTTACAGTTATTTTTAAATTTTTCCTTTGTGAAAAATACGAAAAACGTTATAAAACTATGCATATCTTACCCCCAAGTAATAAATTTCTAATACAAAAGGAGCGGGTTGCATGTTAGGATTGATTGGTCAACTTTATTCAAGAGTATATAAGTATGAGTAGTACAGCCTTTTTGTTACTAGATCTAGAGCCAATTAATACAATTGGTATTAATGTATTAGAGCCTTTATTAAAAACCCAAGGGCTCAATGTTACTAACGGAACAAACATATCTGAAGTTCCTGAGGGAACGCGCTTATTGTTTATCGAAACATCAAGCCAAGACGCTTGGGGTAAATTGAAAGAGCAACTGGTCAACCTACGAGTTAAATGCGATATCGTATTATTCAACTTAGACGAAAATCCAGAACTTGCTAATCGCGCATTGCTGAGCGGTATTCGGGGGGTTTTTTATACTACCGACAACGCTGATGTGCTAATGAAAGGCATTCGTTTATTACTGGAAGACCAGCTGTGGTATCGTCGTGATATCATGTGCAACGCGTTAAACCGTATGCTGCAATTTAATAAAGACGCATTACATAAACTTACTGACGGTGATATTGAACCAGTAAAATTAACTAAGCGTGAAAAAGCAATAATCTCTTTGATGAGTAATGGTTCTAAAAATAAAGAAATAGCTGAAGCGTTAAGCATTAGTCCACACACGGTAAAAACTCATTTATACAGCGCATTTAGAAAGACAAAATGTCGTAATCGTATTGAATTATTATCGTGGGCACAACAAAATATTCCTGACGAAATTCGCTAGCCTAGCAACTCTTATTTTAATATTAAAAACAGGTACTTTGTGCCTGTTTTTTGTTTATTCAAGAGCGCGATATTTGCTAACAAACGCAATTGCCATTATTCTAAACTCGTCACCTCGATCTGCTTGGAATATGAATGCTCGACTCCCTCACGCTCTACTCTGCCAGCGCCGCCATGATGGTCGTCATGGCATTACTCAATTTTTTAACTTGGCGCGCCAACAAAAACACTCCAGGCACAGTGTTATATATTCTTTATCCTTTAGTGCTATTTATTGCCTTGATGAGCTTTGCCTTACATGGTCATTTCGATAGCACCGCCACTATTGTACTTGCAAATAGTTTATGGTTTAGCGCATCCATCATTCATGCGTTAACAATCAGCCAATTTTTAGGTTATCGCGGCAAAGAGTTTCGGTTTTTTGTATTAGCAACCTTATTTTGCGGAGCGTTGCTAATGTACTTTACCGTAGTTGACTCTAACCTACGTAATCGTATGCTGGCCTCTGATTTACAGCATATAAGCGAAGCATTTTTCTTACTTTATTTATTTATTCGCTTTGCGCGCAAACCTTACCCTAACGGTAGCATCGTCTATATTTTGATCCTTACGATTATCAGCTGTATTTTTACTGGGCGAGTTTTTTTAATGGAAGGTGTGAACAACCTAACACTACTGAAAGAAAACTGGTTTACCATTACGTTATTGATCAATGGTGTGATTGCGCCAATATTTTATACCACTGGAATGGCGTTACTGTGTAATGAGCGTAGAGAGCAAAATCTCAACCAACTAACGAGCAAAGCGCAAAAAGATTTAGAAATTCGCGGGCTATTCTTATCAACTATTAGCCATGAAATTCGCACCCCCCTCAATGGTATTTTAGGTAGCGCACAACTAATTTTGAATCAATCAACCGATCCCCGTGATAAACCTTACTGCGAAGCCATTATAAACTCTGCAGAATCACTTAACTTATTGGTTGATAAAGTACTTGATTACGCCAGCCTAGACCAACACAACGAAGCGCTCTATGAGGAAGACGTAGAATTTAAAACCTGGTTGCATAACTTATGTTTATTACTTAGCCCACTAGCTGAGCAGAAACGCTTAAAGTTTGAGTTAATTTATAACCTCCCAGAGCAAGCTTGTTATTACTGCGACCAACAAAAACTTCGGCAAATCATCATTAACCTCGTTGGTAATGCGATTAAATTTACCGACAAAGGTGAAGTTAAAATTCGCGTAGAGTTATTAGAGGAGCGCCAACTTGAACATCATATTCGTATTAGTGTAATTGACTCGGGGCCTGGCATTGAAGATGATGAAATAGAATACCTTACAGAGCCATACGTACAAAGTAGCGCAGGTAAAGAAAAAGGCGGAACAGGCCTAGGCCTTGCTATCACCAGCCGCCTACTAGCCAAACTGGGCTCCCAACTTGATATTACCAGTGAGTTAGATAAAGGCAGTTCGTTTAGCTTTGATATCACGCTTGTGCTTGGCGAACTCAGCCTTGTTGAACAGCGCCATCAATCAAAAGATTATTTAACTGGATTAGATGTATTACTGGTCGAGGATTTAGATTTAAATCAAAAAATAGCCATAGAATTTATGGCTGATGATGAGCATAAAATCAAGCTCGCCCGCGATGGTAAAAGTGCTATTAACCTGATGCAAGAGTACCACTTTGATGTTGTGCTATTAGACATGAACCTGCCAGATCTGACTGGCCAAGAAGTACTTAAAACCCTCAAAGGTATGGAGCATAAAAATCAACGTACCCCAGTACTCGCCTTTACTGCCAGTTTAAGCCCTGACGAAATCAAAGAGTATTTCTCATTAGGAATAAAAGACATTGTTGGTAAACCAATTAAACAACAAAAATTACGCCAAGCATTAAGTGATTCACAAAGCAGCCATGCACCCAGTATTGCCGTTGAGCTGAGTGATGTTTTATATGACAATACCGCAGAAGACACATTAAAAAGCTCTTTTAGTGAAGACGAGATTTCGTCTATTTACAACGAGTTTGTATTATCCGCACGCAACAAGCTGATCCGTGCTCAGCAATTATTAGATGAAGATAAAGAACAATGTATCAAGCTGCTCCATCGCCAAGCAAGTACCGCTTTACAGCTCGGTTTTAACCGCTACGGTATAGAGTTAAAAAAAATAGAACGACGCTTACTCGATAACAAACCGCTTAAAGAGTCACTCACAGAAGCGTTGGTACTGTGGCAAAATAGCCTTGAGCAATATTTAAAGTATGTCAGGGAGCAAATGAGTTGACGAGTTGGCGAAGTTAAAGTAATAAGGAAAAGATACAATGGCTATTTTTAAAAATTTATTTCACTGGCAGCGTGGCAGGCAAGATTCGGGCTATGACAAAATGCTTCTGTGTGGCGCCCATTGGCCAGTAAAGTTTGATACTTATTTAATTAAGTTTCCCGTTGGTAGTGAAATAAAGCCCCATACAGATAAAGTAAAAAAAGGTAAGCATTTTCGTTTAAATCTCATTATTAAACGCGCCCAACTGGGCGGTGAGTTTATGTGCGAAAACACCTTATTTCAAAGCAAGCGTATAAAACTATTTAGGCCCGATATAACTCAGCATGCAGTAACCAAAATAGAAAAAGGTAGTCGTTATATATTAAGTATTGGCTGGGTTAAAAGCGATTAACCTTCACTATTTTCTACCATACTGATCGTCAAAACGTTCAATATCCGTTTCATCTAAAATGCTGCCAGTTTGTACTTCTATAAGGATCAGTGGCTCATTTTGCGTGTTTGCTAGGCTGTGAATATGACCGGCGGCTATATAGCAAGATTGATCGGCAGTAAGCGTGCGTGCTTCGCCATCAATACGTACATCAGCAATGCCAGAGACGACAACCCAATGTTCAGCGCGGTACTGATGGCGCTGTGTTGAAAGTTTGCCTGCAGGGCTGACAATAATTTTTTTCACTTTAAAGCCGGTGCCTGCAATTAACACCCGGTAACTACCCCACGGTCGATACACGGCTTGATGATGGATCAATTTATCGTCGTGCTTAACGGCTAATTGCTTTAATAGTTCCGGGAGCTGATCTAACTGGCTTTTACTCGCGACTAAAGTTGCATCATGGGTGTGAATAATCGCTAAATCACTCACCCCAAGAGCTGCGATGCTATGACCTTCTTCACCACTGAGTAAGTTGTTATGGCTATGTAAAACCACGTCATCTGTGCTTAGGCTATTGCCTTGCTCGTCTTTATCGGCACTTTGCCATAGCGCATTAAAACCGCCGACATCATTCCAATTCAGCGCTAAAGGCAACACCGCCACATTTGGGCTGCGTTCTAAAATAGCATAGTCGATTGAATCACTTGGACAGTTTTTTAAGACTTCATTATTGGCACGGATAAAACCTAAGTCGCCACTAAAATTGGCGGCTGCTGCAATGCAACTGGCGATCTTTGGTGCAAAACGCTCAAGTTCAGCAAGGTATACGCTAGGAGTGAATAAAAACATCCCACTGTTCCAGCTATACTCGCCACTGGCAAGATATTGCTGTGCTAATAATAGACTGGGCTTTTCTTTAAATTCATCAACTTCATAGCAGTTTGAAGCCGCTATTTTAGTGCCATTTTTAATATAACCGTAACCGCAATGGGCTGAGTCTGGCTCAATCGCAAAGGTAATTAATTTGCCCTGTTGCGCCAAGCTTATCGCATCAGGAAGTTGCTCTATTAACAACTCAAAGTTATCAATATGATGATCGGCTGGCATCACTAATAAAGGTTTATCAAGCCCTTGCTGTAATGCATATTGTGCTGCCAATGCGATGGCGGGAGCAGTATTTTTGCCATCAGGCTCTAACAGTAACGCCATGGTTACAGCGTCGATTTGCTGGCATTGGCTGCTGACAATAAAGCGATGCTGCTCATTACAAACCAAGATCGGATCGGTAAAACATGAGTCAGAGACTCTCTTTAAGGTGCTTTGCAATAATGACTCATCTCCCAGTAGAGGTAAAAACTGTTTTGGCATAGCTTGGCGCGATAATGGCCATAACCGCGAACCGATACCACCGGCCAATACAACTGGAATAATGGACTTTTTCATAGCAAATACACTTAAATTTGAAATGCCCATAGTTTAACAGAGTATAGCGAGTGCATTACAGCAACTAAAAAATCTATTTTTCGTCATCGACTCGCTTTTAATTCAAGCTGTTCTACACTAAATCTTAATTACCTGTATTAGGTTTACAGCTTTGCTTTGATAAGGATGTTGTTATGGCTAACCAAACCCGTTCATTCGGAGATTTTGTACGTAATATCGGCTTGACTAAAAAGCTTGTTATTGCCTTTTTGCTCGTTGCATTAATTCCCTTGACGATTGCCATCAGTCTTGCGCTGTATAACTCGGCGACTGCTTTAAATAAACAAACTTACGCTCAATTAGAAGCGGTTAGTGAAATTAAAAAAAGCGCCATTGAGAGGCATTTTGCCGATATACATGCGCAATTATTATTTTTAGCACAAAGCCCTTTACTCCACACCGCAGCTGATGAACTTAGCCGTGCATTTAAAGAGCCCTATACCACCGCCCTCGACAGCACCGCAGAGCAACAGTTGGCAGATTACTATCACAATGACTTTAATACTAAATACCGGCTTAAAAACGAAGATAAATTACCAACTTCTGAGCTGCTTTCTACACTTTCGCCCACAGCTAAATATTGGCAATCACAATACCTAGCAGATAATCCATATCCACTTGGCGAGAAAGCAAAGTTAGCACAGGCAAGTGCTGACAATAACTACAATCTACTACACAGCAAATACCATAGTTTTTTACTAAACTTTGCGCAAAAATTTGATTTTTATGATGTCTTTATCATCGACAATCGCAGTGCTGAAGTGATTTACTCTGTTTACAAAGAAGTTGACTTTGCCACCTCTTTACTTGATGGACCTTATGCTAATAGCAACCTAGCATTGGCATTTAAACAAGCAAAAATGATCAATGAAGATGAAATTACCTTTGTAGATTATCAGCAATATTTGCCATCTTATAATGCACCAGCTAGTTTTATCGCCACCCCGATTTATAAGCAAGGCGTACATACTAGCACCTTGGTTTTTCAACTATCCATTGATGCCCTGAATGTCATTATGACTGAGCGGGCAGGCTTAGGTTCAAGTGGCGAAACATATTTAGTCGGACCTGATTTTTTAATGCGTTCTGACTCCTTTCTCGACCCCGAAAACCATTCGGTCGTAAATTCTTTTCGCTACCCAAGCATAGGTAAAGTAAAAACGCTGGCAACTGAGCTTGCTCAGCAAGGAAAAAAAGGTCAGCAAGTAATCACCGATTATAGTGGCTCCTTAGTACTGTCGTCTTATCAACCCATTAACGTATTAGGCATGCAATGGTCGTTACTGGCTGAAATAGATAAAAACGAAGCTTTTGCCACGGTCAGTCATTTAACGACGATTCTCGTTAGCACCTTAATCATATCGATTATTGCCATCACTCTGGTCGCTATTTGGTTTGCTCGTTCACTGACCCGCCCGGTGCAATTACTGGTCGACACAATGCGTCACGTTGAACAAAAAGGTGATTTTTCGGTACGAACGCCAGTGCTTTCGAATGATGAAATAGGTTCATCGGCAAGCGCTTTTAATTGCCTGCTTGATGCGCTGCAAAGCTCTATTTCCCAAACCAATACGGTTATGAATAAGATGGCCGCAGGTGAATTTAACCACCGAATTAGTGCGCCCTGCAAAGGCGAATTAGATTCCTTAAAACAGGCCACAAATAATTGCGCAGACTCGCTAGAGCAAGCAATGAGTGAACTAAATCATATTATAGATGAGATGAGCCAAGGAAATTTTAATAGCCAAATAACAACCCCAATGCAGGGACAGTTGGCCACCTTAAAACAAAATATAAATGGCTCACTGCAATCGCTAAATAGCACCATTACTGAAATTGTCGGGGTGATGAGCCATATTGAACATGGTGATTTTAAACAACAAGTTACGGTAGCCGCACAAGGCTCTTTGGCGCAATTAAAAAACAGTGTGAATAATTCAGTACACAGTTTAGCCGGAGCGGTAAGTGATATCAGCCGCGTAATGAGCGCACTTCACGATGGGGATTTTTCACAACACCTTGAGCAACCTCTACAAGGCCAGTTAGCCACACTTAAAAATGATATCAACGCGAGCGTCGACAATCTCGCGTTAATCATTAAAAATATTAACGATGTTATGGCAGCCGTAAATGCTGGCAACTTTAAACAACAAGTAAATTGCAGTGCCAATGGCCAATTATCAACTTTAAAGCATAATATTAATAACTCAATTATGGGTTTAGACACTGCTGTAAGTGAAATATCAAACGTTATGCTGGCGATCAGTAAAGGTAACTTCGAGCAGACAATCGATAGCGATATGAATGGCCAACTCAATGTACTTAAAGATGATGTAAATAGCTCTATTAGCAATTTGAGTATTGTTATTGCTGAACTCGCGCGCGTTATGGCAGCTATGCGTAGCGGTGATTTTAATCAACAACTAGAGACAAACATGCAAGGCCAATTAGCGCAGCTGCAAAATGATGTGAACAGTTCTTTGACCATCACCGCAGATGCAATCGCAGAGGTAACTAAGGTATTAAGCGGGCTTGCTCAAGGCAATTTAAATCAACAAGTACAGCAGGATTACCAAGGTGTATTTGCTACATTAAAAGCAGATGTAAATCAAACGATTGAAAAACTTACCAGTGTTATTAGCAGCATCCAAGACTCTGCCTTAAGAGTATCACAAAGCGCCGCAGAGATAGCAGAGAGTAACACCGAAATAAGTCAACGCACTGAAGAGCAAGCAGCCAATTTAGAAGAAGCCAGTGCCAGCAGCAGTAACATGCTGGATGAAATAGCAGCCATTGCTAAGCAAGCTAACGAAGCGGTTAAGCTTGCAGAAAACGCTCAAATGAGCGCAACCGAAGGGGGCGAGCTATCCATACAAACGGTTCATGCCATTGTTGAGGTCAATAATTCCAGTAAGGATATTAATGAAATTGTCTCTGTTATTGATGAAATAGCATTTCAAACCAATTTATTAGCTCTCAACGCAGCGGTAGAAGCTGCCAGAGCTGGCGAGCATGGTCGCGGGTTTGCGGTCGTTGCCAATGAGGTTAGAGAATTAGCTGGACGTAGCGCAACCTCGGCGAAACAAATTAAAACTATAATAAGCAACAGCAACCAAAAAATTAGTCACGGTACCGCCCTTGCTAATTCATCAGGTGAGAAACTAAAGCAAATTGTCAGCGCTGTGGCTGATGTTAACCATATGATAGTGTCTATCAATAGCTCTTCGATTACCCAACAACAGGCAATTAAAGAGGTAGATATTGTGGTACAACGTCTAACAACCTTGATCCAAGAAAACTCAGCGATGACTGAAGAAACCATGGCTGCGGCAAAACAAATGGCAGATCAAGCTAACACTATGCGTCACTTGCTCGGGTATTTTTCACTGCAAAAGGCACCGTTATAAGGAAAATAAATTCACTAATAAATAGCAACGATTAATTGGCGATTCAAATTAACAAACTTGATAAACTAGCTGCACTAGATATTTTAATGCAAATTTAGGGATTCATAAGTGTACTTGCGACAACTTCAGTTAACAATGGTTTGTGCCTTAGCGATGCTGATACCACCAGCAGCTGTGGCTACGGCTGCTTACCAATGCACGGTTGATGGCGTGGCTACCTTTAGTCAACTACCTTGTGGTGACGATGCTAAAGAAATAAAAATTCCACCAACTAATGTGACCCAAGCATCTAATACGCAACAAAGCAAAGATATCATGGCGTCTGTAGATAGTTATGTTGCGATGCAAAAAATTGATCGTGAAATTGCAGTTTATCAACGAGAAATAAAGCAACTTCAAGATACTCTTGCAGAACAAAAAACCAAAATAAACTATATGACGCAAGACTCTGCAAATAAAATGGGTGCAAACTCAATTGCTGATGCGATAGCAAAACGAACAGCACAAGCTGAGCAACGCATTGAGCCGAAAATAAAGCAGTATCAGCAACAAATTGATGCGTTAAAAGCGTTTAAAACGCAACTAAGCCAATAAATTTAGCTTAGGGTTTGTTTAACCACTTTTATTAGCTGTGCTATATCACTACTGTTGTTATAAATATGCGGTGAAACTCGCACCCCATATGCTCGCGCATCGACACTTATGTTCGCCTGAGACAGTGCGCTTAATACCGCCGGCTGTTGCTCGCCAAAATTTAAAATAGCTGTACCGCTGCATTTTTCTGGCGTTGTTGGTGACACCAAATATGGCCTAAACTCTGCACTTAATTGTTCAAGTAGCGCCAAGTTGTGCGCTCGCACTGTTGCAACACCTAATTTAGCAAAGTAACCAATGCTATGCCCTGCGAGTACAAATGGCGCAATCGATGGAGTGCCGCCCCAAAAACGCAATGCGCTATCATGATAAGCAAAGTGATGAATATCAAACTCAAATGGATTTTGATGTGAAAACCACCCTACATCTTGTGGTTCGCACACATTTAATTGCGCTTGGCTTACCCATAAATACGCCGCACCTGGACCTGAGCATAACCACTTAACGCTGGAACCAATCATAAAATCAGCATCAACTTGGCTTAAATCTAGAGGTAATACACCAGCTGACTGCGCCACATCAACAAGACTCAAACAGCCTACGTGCTTACACAGTTGCGTAATTTCAGCTACGGGCGCTTGCTGGCCAGTATTTGAATAAGCGTGACTGATAAATACTAAATCAATATCTGCTTGAATATATTGTTGCCATTGCACGCTATCAGTTAAATCTACGTGTTCAGGAATAAACTTTATTTCAGCGCTACTAGCCAGCGCTTTTTGCATTGCAAACCCCATGCTAGGAAAGTCACTTTGCGCCATCAACACCTTACAATTAGCTTGCTGTAAGCGAGGATGCGACATAACTAACTTTGTTAAAGCGCTCGATAAATTTACTTGTGGGCAAAATTGCCTGCTCGGTGAATTAAACAATGTACTGAGCGCCTGAGTAAAGCGCTCAATGGCTGGCAGCCACTGTTGCCATGGCTCTTTATTACTCGCTTGCCAAGGAGCAAAAAAATGCTGGTTAAAATCATCTTGGCTGCTTTTCAGTGCACGGCCAACAGAGTGATTTAGCAAGTAACAGCCTGCCGCAAGATTAAAGTCATCTTTGTACATATTAATTACTCACCCATTGCTTTAATTGTGCTAAATCATCATAACGAGTTCTTATATCATCACGCTTTGCTGCAGCTCGACGATCTCTTAATTGTTCAAGAGAATCCAATAACACATGCAATGGCGGACCGCTGGCAGTCACTTTATTCATATGTTGCTGTTGCATGTGTTGAGCTGGCTGAGCTATAAACTTACTAACCAGTTGATTATGATGACCTATTGCAGTATCGCCATGCAGCTTACATACTTGTATAAACAACTTGGCATTGGTTTTAAACCACGAGCTATGGCGGGTATCTCCTGCCGCTAAAAAGTCATCCATTATGCTTGGCATACGCATAGACTCTCGCAGAATTTGCTGATCTTCAGGCATCATATATAAAAATTTATCCACCAGCATTTGTGAATAACTCGGTTCGTTGGCAAAGCATAAACCTAACAGCATATCTATAACGTTAATTCCGGCAAAATCTCCCGCATTGGCTCCACGGTAAACCTCTTTGCCAACCCGATACGGCTTATAGTAAGGACGTACACAGAAAAAGAATCGCTCGGTGTCTAACTGATTATATAAAGCCGTATTCGATTCAATCACATCGACTAACGCCTGCTTGGCAACTTTAAGTAAATCACCGCATAGCGGATGCGAAATACCTAATGGCTGAATTTTTAATAATGCATCAGCTGCTCGCTTATAGGCTAAAATCCCTTTGGTATTGTAATCAATGAATAATTTTTCATCTGGCAGATCCGTAAAGCGCTTATAAAGGCCATTAATCGCCTTATTATGGGTGGTTAAATGAGCCGTTGCAAAGCGCGGAGTAACCCCAATTGATGCACCAATATGCATGGCCAGTGCCGAGGCCTCAACTAAAGGCGAGGTTGTTTCGCGCGATGGTTCAGTGATCTCATGGCGTCGACAAGCCGCCATAAATAATCCTACATTGCCAAGTAAATCAAACGCACGATCAAACCCTTCGTCAGTATTGCCTTCTGCTAGTAACTTACGAATATGCGCATTACCCTCAGCCTCTAACTGATGCTTAAATTGCTCCCCGACAAATTCTACGTTAGCTTTATCTTCTTGTTGCCAATAGATAGCCTCTAGTTGACTATTAATTTCTACAAAGCGGGTTCTGAGCCACTCATCAAATGCCTGGGTATTATTACTCACAGATATTACTCCACACCAAAGTTTATTGCATTAATGTTAACAGATAACATAGAGCACAAATCAGCAAAACCACTAATAAAAATCCATACAATTAGTGATATTCACTCTATAATCACTATTAAATGCAATTTATTGTCGTAATTATGAGTTTAGATAAAAAAGATCAACAATTACTAACGTTGTTACAAAGCAATGCGCGTACCTCTGTATCAGAACTTGCAACAACTGTAAGCTTATCGGATACCCCTTGCTTAAGGCGTATAAAAAAACTTGAAGCAAGTAAGGTGATCACTGGCTATCACGCAGCCTTAAACCCACGCGCACTCGGGTTAAAAGTGCTGGTCTATGCGTTTGTGCGGTTGAGCCACAATTCCGCCAGTGCGGCAAATATGTTTGAAGAACACGTGGAAAAACTGAATCATGTACTGGAGTGCTCTGTCATATCAGGAAGCTATGATTACTTATTGAAGATTATTGCTACCGATTTAGAAAGCTACGAAAGTTTTGTTAAATATAAGCTTGGGAGTATTGATTGTATTGCTAACATTGAGTCTACAGTGGTTTTAAAGCAAACATTTAGCAAAAGGCAGCTACCACTTTAAAAAATAATACTATTTAGTGCCGATTCGCTATACTGAAATATCATTATAAAAATAATATTTAACAAGGATGCATGTGAAGATTTTTCGTTCAACATCCAGTTCTTTTGTTTTTTACATATCGTTTGCTGTTGCTTATTTTGCAACTGGTAAGTTATTAACTAATTTTGCCTTTCAATCACAAGTCATCCCTATTTGGCTCCCTGCTGGTATTGCCTTAGTTGGCTGTTTTATCTGGTGGTGGCGTTTTATGCCGGCATTATTTATTGCCTCTGTCGCCTTTAATTTAAGTACCGGTGATAACCCGATCACTGATCAGGTTTTAATTGGCAATACGCTAGAACAAGTACTGCTAATCGGCTTAGGCGCCGTGCTACAAGGCATGATTGGCGCTGCTCTTTTAAAGTACTGGCTAGGCCATCCGCTGTATTTAAAACAACGCCAATCGATTATTTATTTTATTTTTATCGTCGGTATTGTCGTCAGCCTCATATCGGCCAATATTGGAGTCTATGCTTTAAGTCAATTTAATCCCGCCTACAGCATTGAAAATCACTGGAAAAATGTTACTTATTGGTGGTTAGGTGACTCACTCGGTGTGCTGATCGCAACCCCCTTTTTATTGGCCTTACTACAGCCTAAATTTAAACGACACTACGTCACCCCATTGCCAACCATCGCAGTCTGCTCGGTATTATTCGTCTCTGTCGCCTTAACCACTAAACTATACAACCAAGAGACTTATTCAAATGCGATACAAATTGCCAAGCGTGAAACATCTATCATTGAAAACAGTTTACTGCGCAATTTAAATCTTAGCCAAATAACCGTACAAAGCCTTGCGAGCCAAATTCAATCAACACCAACTTTAAGTCAGCAAGAGTTTGATAGCTACAGTGCCCAATTACTGGCTGAGCATTCATTTATTAAAGCATTTTCATGGAATCGCAAAATTCCCCCAGCTCAGGTCAGTGATTTTAACAAGCAGCTCGATGAAATTTATAATTCATATAACTTTGATCCGAGTATTAAAGGAGCGCCATTATCAAACGACGATCCATTAGTGATTATTACCTATATAGCCCCTTTTGCAGAAAATCAATCCGCTACTGGTTTTAACCTCAATTCTCGTAAAGATCGCCGTGAGACTTTACTCGACCCACGCATCAAAAATCGCCCTGTAGGCACTAAAATAATTCAATTAGTGCAAGCACAACAACCTGAGCCCGCTTATTTATTATTTGCTCCGGTGTATCAACAAAATAATGAAGTTGCCTCAATTAAAGGCTACGCAACAGGTGTATTTTTAGTGGAAAACATACTTGCTCAATCGCTTACCCAAGCACAAAATAAGATGTTTAATATCGCTATTTATGAAGCCAATGCTACCAACCCGTTTTATTCAAACGCCGAAAATGTGCCGACCAAAAGCAATAAGCTTACAACCATCACGATTAATTTTGCAGGGCAAACATGGCTAGTTGATTTAACGATTAAAGATGAGTTCCTACCGCATCAAACTAATCACATGACACTCTTTTTAATTATTCTACAGGTCATTGTAAGCTCACTTATTTTACTGGTATTACTGTTATTCAATCATCAACATATTGCTCTATCGCGCTTAGTAGCGGAACGTACTCGCTCGCTTGTCAGAGCTAAAAAGCAATCTGATTTAGCGAATCAAGCTAAAAGCCGGTTTTTAGCCAATATGAGTCATGAAATTCGTACGCCGCTTAATGCGGTGATCGGTTTTTCAACCTTAGCTAAAAGTGAAGATAGCGCTGAAGTTCTCATCGGTTATCTAAATAAAATTAATTTAGCTTCTAAATCATTGTTAAGTTTAATCAATGATGTACTCGATATCTCTAAAATTGAATCACAAAAGCTCACCTTGGAAGTCGCTCCTTTTGATTTAAATGCTCTTCTTGCCCGGATTAGCAGTATGTTCGAACAAAGCGCTGAACAAAAAGGCATTCACTGGAAAGTTGATAACCAATTACCAACTGATATTTGGTTTGAAGGTGATGTTATGCGAATTGAGCAAATTTTATTAAACCTGTGTAGTAACGCCATCAAGTTTACCTGCGAAGGTGAAGTAAGTGTCAGCGCATACTGTAAGGAGATCACCGATAAACGTAGGCAAATTACTTTGGCTATTAAGGACTCTGGCATCGGCATTGCGCCATCAGAGCAAAGTAAATTATTTGATGCATTCACCCAAGCTGATAACTCCACATCACGCAAGTTTGGTGGCACCGGGCTTGGCTTAACAATCGCAAAAGAACTTAGTTTGCTAATGTCTGGAGATATCAGCGTACAAAGCGAGCCAGGTAAAGGCTCCACATTTACCCTGTCTGTCGAGTTAAATACCTGTGCTGCGCAACAAGTAACGGCAAAGCACACACAACAGCATGTTGATTTAAGCAAACTAAAGATACTGGTTGCAGAAGATAACAGCGTCAATCAATTAGTAATAAAAGCAATGCTTAGCTCTTTGGGGATCACTCCAACACTGGTTGAAAATGGCGAATTAGCAGTAGAGCAAGTTAAAATAAATGACTTCGATTTAGTGTTAATGGATTGCCAAATGCCCATTATGGACGGTTACCAAGCCACCGCCTTGATACGTCAAATTAAAAGTACTGAACAATTACCCGTCATTGCCTTAACCGCTGATGTAATGCCTGAGGATAAAGCCAATGCCTTAGCAATTGGTTTTAATCAGCATCTTGCAAAACCCCTCGAACTCGATAAGCTAACCGAGTGCCTAATCAATTATGTAGATGTTTATGAGCCTTAATGGAATATTACTAACTCTCACTTTAATAACAACCTCTAGCCTTGCTATCAGCCAAACCAACTGCGTTACTCAGTTAACTGATTTAAACTATATTATGAACAGCAAAAAGCAGGGCCTATTACGGTTTGAAAAAAGCAATGCTAATACGGATTTTTCCTATCATAGTGAGCAAGCATTTAGTGATTATTTAAGCTTTGCATACCAACATATTTTAGCGGCAAACCCGCGCGCATCAATGCCTTGCCCTATTTTAACTGATACCTATCAGCTTTTAGTTAAACAACAGCAACGCACTAGCCCCCCTAATATAGTTGATCTTATAGCGCCATTTGAATTACGCCAAAATAACAACCACAAAGCAGTTCTATTAATTCATGGCCTTACCGACTCTCCATTTACCTATCATGACTTGGCACAAATTTACTTTCAACAAGGCTATACCGTACGTACTTTGCTGTTACCAGGCCATGGCACCGCAGCTAATGCACTAAGCAGTATTAATGCCAAACAATGGCAGCAAGCTGTAGACTATGCAATTAAACGTACTATAAAAGATTTTGATCAGGTGATTTTAGGTGGCTACTCTACAGGCGCAGCCCTATTACTTAATTATTTAACTGTCGAGCCCGTTGACCCAAAAATAACTGCACTGATGCTATTTTCGCCCGCCACTGAACCACACAATAAAAATGGTTGGCTGGCGAAGTGGATTGACCGTATTCCCTTTGTGAATTGGATAGATAAAGACGCCGATATTGATTTTGCTAAATATGAGTCGTTTCCATTTAATGCAGCAACCGCAGCCGATGATGCTATGCGCTCCATCGCGTTACCAGAACTAATCGAGCGTCAATTACCAAACTTAGCTATTTTTTCAGTGATGAGTGATATAGATACCACCATTGATACCCGTGCATCGCTGCTATTGTTAAGCGCCTTACATGATGTAAAGATACGCCCTGCAAATAGCTTAGATACCTTGGTTTTTTACGGTGATAAAACAACCATTACCAGTGGTTTTCCAAAAGACTATAGGGTATTAAATCCACAGTGCAAAAATACAATCTGTAAAAACATTCATGGTATTTCTCATATTGCCGTAGTTAACTCACCTGATAACCCTTACTACGGTATTGCTGGCGCTTATCGCAATTGCGGCAGTTACCTCGATGATGATACTTTGTATAAGCAATGTAAAACGACCGAAAAACCTAATATTGGCGAGCGTACTGCAGAAAATATTGCAGCATTTCCAACCTTTCAACGTCTGACTTACAACCCTTACTTTACTGAACAAGCACTCTATATAAAACAGTTTATAAAGCAGGTTGAAGGCTCGCAGGGTAATCAATAATGAGTATATTTAGTCACCGCTGGTTAACCAATATCAGTGCAATAGATACCGCTGTTTGGCAGCAGTTTTTTGCCGATAATCCATTTACTGATCATGCATTTTTATTTGCATTAGAACAAAGCCAATGCGTATCAGCCGCGTCTGGTTGGCAACCGCAACATTTAGCCATTTACCAAAATGATACTTTGGTGGCATTAGCACCCGGCTATCTAAAAAGTCACTCTTATGGCGAATATGTATTTGACTGGGCATGGGCTGAAGCTTACCAGCAACATGGTTTAGAATATTACCCTAAGTGGTTATCTGGCTCACCGTTTAGCCCTATTGAAGGTCAACGCCTTGCGATTGCACACTCACACCCAGAACAAGTGTATCAGTACATAACAAAGACTTTAACAGCTCAATGTGAGCAACAAGGTTGGTCTGGCTGGCACATTAACTTTTGCTCGCAACTGCAAGTCTCTCAACTCACACCACATCAAGGTATGCATCGTATTGGCGTGCAGTTTCAATGGCAAAATCAAAACTACGCTACTTTTGACGATTTTTTAGCGCAGTTAACCGCACGAAAACGTAAAGTATTGAAAAAAGAACGTAATAAAATAACCCAGCAAAATATTAGTATTAAATGGCTGCAAGGTGAACAGATAACTAAAGCTGTGATGAGCCAGTTTTGCGAATTTTACCAACGCACTTATTTAAAACGCTCTGGCCACATGGGTTATTTAAATCATGACTTTTTTATTTTGTTACATGCCTTAATGGCCGATAAACTGGTGATCATGCATGCCATCCATGATCACGAAGTGGTCGCTGCAACACTGAGCTTTAAAAATAATGACACACTATACGGGCGCTATTGGGGAGCTATAGCAGAAATTGATTGCCTGCACTTTGAGCTTTGCTATTACCAAGGTATTGAATATTGTATTAAACATCAGCTTCAGTGTTTTCACTCAGGTGCGCAGGGCGAGCATAAAATAGCACGAGGTTTTGCACCGGTATTTACTCACTCCGTACATGCCGTAATGGATGCTACTTTTAGCCCTGCGATAGCAGATTACTTACAACGTGAGCGTCAGCATATGCGCATCTATCATCAGCAATGCACTGAATTATTACCTTTTAAGATTGATAACTAATGACGTTTAAAAATCAATAACTGATTATTAGCAGGCATCGCAATATCATCAACAAGCATTAACCCTGCTTGCTCAGCTAATTGCTGTACCCATTCGAAATCACGAATGCCACTTTGGCTGTCTTGCTGATTTAAAAATTCATCAAAACGCTGATTACTTTCACTGGTAAAGTTGCCGTTGTATTTAAATGGGCCATAAATACACACTAGACCTTTTGACGCTAAATGCTTATTAACACCAGTAAAAAATTGCTCAACTAACGGTTTGCTGACGATGTGTAACGTATTAGCAGTATAAATAGCATCAACGGTATTTATTGGCCAAGGGCGATTTAGATCTAACTCTACTGGTGCGTGCAAATTACCTAGCTTTGCTTCATCAAGCCACTGTTTAATACCATTATGATTAACCAAGCGATCACTGGTATGCCATTGTAAGTGAGGCAAATTAGCAGCGAAGTGCACGCTGTGTTGCCCCGTACCAGATCCCACCTCTAACACTCTCTCGACTTGTGCTAAATATGCTGTGATGACGCTTAATATTGGATTTTTATTATTTTCACACGCTTGCGAGAAAGGTTTCGTCATATATATTTCCAAGCATCTCAATACAGATGCACCAAGATTGGTAAAGTATGCCCATTAGTAAAGCAAATCTTGCAACAGATGTCGCTATTAAATAATTAATTTTATATAAAAACTATATAATTCAAAGTAATAAAAAAAATATTGAGCATGGTATGAGTTATGCATTTATCTAATTGAATCAACCAAACGGAGAAGATTATGTATATATCACCTTATACCGCCCTAGACGCTGCAATTGCGGCAAGTGAAAAACCAGTAACAGATAAAATAGGCTGTGACGAACGTGCCACTGTAATTGATTTACTATCGCAAACAAATCAACAAAATCAGGCGTTAATACATGAAACAGACCAAATATTTATTCTTGGCTACAATTAAAAAACTCACCTTCCGCCAATATTTACAATTTGTGACTTGCACCGAAACCGATTAACTGTAATGATAATAATTACCATTACAGTTAATCGGTTTTTCTTATGCATGAACATCACGCTATGCTTTATTATCAACAGCAAATGAAATGTATTTGCCCGCGACCTGGGCTACATGCGCCAGCTTTAGTGGCAAATTACATTGAAGCTGGCCTGAGTGCTGCACGTCATTACGAAAAAAACCACAGTCTATTGCTGCAAGAACTCTATCTAAGACGCACTTTCCATGAAATCCTCAACAAAATGTGCGACTCTTTAGTCCATTGTGCAATTCGCAAACAATGTTTAGAGCAACTTTATAAACCGTTACTGGCATTAAAGCGCTTTTATAGAAGTCATAATAGTATCAAGAAATACCTGATACTAGAGCGTGAAGCCCGTATCCTCAGTCACGAATTTAACCCTTTCTAGGAGTTTTCATGAGCGAATTTAGAACCGAATCAGATAGTATGGGCGAATTACAAGTCCCTACAGATGCACTTTATCAAGCGCAAACTCAACGTGCTGTAAATAACTTTCGCATTAGCGATTTAGTAATGCCAAAACAGTTTATTACCGCTCTTGCTTATATCAAACAGGCCGCAGCGCAAAGCAACTACGAGCTAGGTCATCTCAGTAAAAATAAAGCACAGTTAATCGAGCGCGCATGCCAAGAGATCATTGATGGCGAACATTTAGAACACTTCCCTATTGATATATTTCAAACAGGGTCAGGTACTAGCACTAATATGAATGCTAATGAGGTGATTGCAACTTTAGCAAGTCGTTATGGTGATGAGGTTATCCATCCCAACGACGACGTAAACATGGGGCAAAGCTCTAACGACGTGATCCCTACCACTATTGCTGTAAGCAGTGTAATTAACGTGGTGTATGAACTATTTCCGGCGCTGGATCAGCTATCCCAAACGTTGGAGCGCAAAAAGTCAGAAATAGGTGAAATCGTAAAAACGGGTCGAACTCATTTGATGGATGCTATGCCAGTGACATTTGCGCAAACTCTAGGGTCTTGGCAACACCAAGTTGATAGTGCAATGGCAGGGATCCGCTATAGCCTTGAAGGGGTATCTGCTTTAGCGCAAGGAGGCACAGCCGTTGGTACTGGTATAAATGCCGATCCCCTGTTTGCTGAGCAATTTTGTAAAAATCTCAGTGCCAACGTCGGTGTACGCTTTGTGCCAAGCAAGAACTTTTTTTATAACATAGGTTCGCAAGACACCATTGTCGCTTTATCAGGGCAGCTAAAAGTGCTCGCTGTTGCACAAATGAAGATAGCAAACGACCTACGTTGGATGAATTCAGGTCCACTAGCTGGCCTTGGTGAAATCGAACTAGAAGCTTTACAACCCGGTTCATCAATTATGCCCGGTAAAGTAAATCCTGTGATCCCTGAAGCGGCAGCCATGGTTAGTGCACAAGTGATTGGTAATGACGCAACTATTACTGTTGCAGGTCAATCAGGTAACTTCGAACTCAATGTAATGTTACCTGTAATAGCTTACAATATTTTGCAAAGTATTGAGTTACTGGCAAATAGTAGTCAAGCATTAGCTGATAAAGCAATTCGATCCTTTAAAGTGAAACACACCAATATCGACAAAGCACTCGCCAAAAACCCCATATTAGTGACCGCGCTTAATCCAGTCATTGGTTATGCTAAAGCAGCTAAAATTGCCAAACAAGCATATCAAGATGGCCGTCCAATTCTTGATGTTGCTGAGCAAGAAACTGACCTATCACGTAGTGAGCTGGAAGCTTTACTCAATCCCGCAAAATTAACCCAAGGCGGGCTATAAAAATATTAAACCCGTCCTTAGCGTCGGGTTTAACCTTTGAATGCCATAGTTTTTATTGCTGTGTTATCTGCAAAGTGTATGATGGTGGTTACTTGTTCACCACTATGAAGGTTTATCATGCGCTTATTTATTATCGCGCTTCTACTGCCGTTATGTTTATCGGCTTGTTCTGATGCTGCGACCCCGAATAACAACCAACTTAGCCCGGCTCCTGCAGCGCTAGTTAAAAATAATCAAGCGACTAAGTTAAATCCGCAAACAGAAGTTCCGGCAACAAGAGATAACATTAAAAAGGTCCACCAGCAATTACAGACACAAATTGCAGATCTAAACTGCGATAACAGCTCTCAATGTAAAGTATTACCGGTTGGTAGCCGTGCGTGCGGCGGCCCTAGTAGCTATATTGTTTACTCTAATAAAACGGCAAATGAGCAAGCCGTTGAAAAGTTAACTCAGCAGATCACCAGCCTTGAAAGCCAATTTAATGCACAGAACAAGATGATCAGTATTTGTCAGCACCTGACTGCCCCTGCGACTCAGTGTATTGAAAATAAATGTGTTAAACTAGAAAGCTCTGCGACAAGTGTTTATTAAGGGAAACCAATATGAGTCGTTCATCATATTCTAAATTTTTAGTAACAACAGCCAGTTTGCTGATCCTCAGTGGTTGTGTCAGCACTTCTGACTCAACACCAGCAAACGGCAATGCAAATGTATCTAAATTAAATAGCGCATTGGCTGAGTTGGTGCAAGATAATAGCTGTACCGCGAGTTTTCAATGTAAGGTGCTTGAAGTAGGCCAACGCGCCTGTGGTGGTCCAAGCCGCTATGTAGTGTACTCAACCTTGCACACACAACAAGAAAATGCAGAACAGTTAGCGGATCAAATTACTCAGCAAGAAACTGCCGATAATAAAACCAATGGTTTAAATGATTGTTTACCGGTTTTACCTGTGCAAGCATTATGTATTGATCAGCAATGCCAGTCGTTTGAGCTAAAATAGTCGCTCTGCTGCAACCGCGCTATACCAATAATGGGATCAGCGCGGAAATTACCACGACCGCCACAATACAAATCCCTGCTTTAAAAATAAAATGCATCGGCATCTGCTTTTTAACCCAATAGGCATAAATAAACCGTAAGAAATAACTCGCTGCCGTGCCAAACAAAGCAAAAATTAGTAGATAGGCGATTAAAATAATATTCACAACAACTCATTATTTGATAATTTAAGCCCTAAGTGTAAGGGCTTAATAATCAGAAGGCAAAACCTAGCGTTTACTAGTTCGAGCAATCAGTAACTCAGCAACTTGCTGTTTTACTGCCCGCTTATCATCTGGGGCAACGCCAAAGCGTTCAGCAAGTAATGCTATTTCTTCATCATTAAGGTTAAATGATAAACGTTGACGCGTTTTTTTTGATTTAACCTCAAGTGATAAAATTTTGCGGATCATATCGGATGGCGTTAGCTCTTGATCAATGGCTTGCTTTTTTATCGATTTTTGCACTTCACTGCTAAGATCAAACGCCATTTGCGTGGCTCTTACAGCCTGCTCCTGACGTAACCATTTATCTTTTGCATTACTCACTGCGCATCTCCAGGGAACAGATCAACAATGTCTGTGATTGGTCGGGTTAAAGTGAGTGATACTTCAGTTTCTCCACCATCCCAAATCTCAATGTTTAAACCATGGCTCCCATCGCTCGACTCAAGGCAAATCATTTCGCATGGTTCGCCACCTTCTTGCTCATAGCGTGGTAATGGCTGGCTACGATAATCTTTATTATGAAAATAACACACAAATGGTGATTCACTTTGTTGATAGCTTTTAGCTAAAAACTGCATGTAACGCTCTGGTGTATTTTTCACTTCTATGTAGGTTAAATCATCTTCGTCAAAGATGCGCGCAAACTCATCCAGTGTGAAGATTTCATCCACTTCATCACGTTGGATTTTGATTGAAAAATTCGCCCACTCTTCACCATCGCTGCGCTCTATTTGCAAAAAAACCACCTTGCCAGCATCACTTTCAAGTACTAGCTCATAATCTGCACTGTGCTGATATTGATAAGTTTGCACATCGGTAACGCGCAATGTTTGCCCTTTTAGCCAACTTGGGTAAGCAAACGAATCAATCACTGTGAACATATCACCTTTTTTAAGTTCACTAGGGTGATTTAATTGGCGTTCAGGGGCTTTTTTAGACTTAAAGAAGTTAAACATAGACTGCCTCATAAGCAAAAAAGGTAACTTATAATAAGTTACCTTTTAATAATCGTAATTGCGCGTTAGCCGTTTTGCTTCGCTTTAATACGCGCTAAGATATCTGCACTTTTTGGATTGCTATCACCAATTCCAGCTTCAGCCATTTTAGCTTTAAGATCATCGCCATTAGTGTCAGCTTCAAGTACTTTAGCAGCACCAAGCTGGTCACTACGATCTTGTTGACGTTGCTTAATACGCTCAAGTGATTGGCGTGCATTCGTCATCGACGAGCTATTAGTATTAAGTGTGCTATTTACTGCCATTGTTGCTTGTTGCACGCTTTCAGTGGTTTTAACCATAGTAAGCTGACGTTGGTTTTCTTTGATCGATTTTTCAGCATCTTTTACTTGCTGCTTCAACGTTACAATGTGATTGCTAAAACCAGCTAACACTTGATCATGCTCTGCTTTTTCAGCTTCAAAGTCGCCAATTTTCTCAGCAATTTCTAGCGCTAACGGTTCATTACCTTTTTCAAGTGCTTGACCTGCATACGCTTCGTGCTCAGCAATTGAGGCATCTAATGCGCTAATCTTACGCTTCGTTTGCATTTCTTTAGCCATCACTTCAGTTAGGCTTTTTTTAGCACGCTGCAGCGCGTTTTGCGCATCAGCAATTTCTTGTTCAAAGATACGAATACCATTCGCGTCAACAATTGCTTCGCCCGCTTCACGCGCGCCGCCACGTACTGCTGTAAATAACTTTTTTAAAATACTCATAATCTTAACTCCACTTAAAATAGCTAGCTGTTAATCGTTTAAATAAATGGTTACCGCTTCTAATGCATCGATGGCATTATCAGCTAAAGTAACTAGCTCATGGGTAATATCATCAAACGATGAATTAACCGACAAAGCACCAAAGATCGCATATTTATCATCAATCTTCGCAAATGCACTCAGCGGGATTGGTACATTCAAACGTAATAAGGTTTCATTCAACTCATCACGTAGTTCAGGCTTCACTTCCTCATCAGCGAACAAATAGCTAATACATAACAGCTGCTCTTGTGTCTGAGTAACAAAAATAGGAAGCTCATCATTGCCATCTACTATGACTTGCAACACATCTTGCTCGCCTGGATTGGCAATCAAGAAAGACTCAAAGTTAGCGCCTTCAGTTTCAAAAGATGCTAGTTTTATTGAAAGTTCATTTAATTCCATGTCTCTGCCTTTTGTCATTTGACATATTATGTCTGAGTTAAGATTCGCATGGTCGACATATTATGTCAACCATGATTTATTAATTTTTATACAATTCACTTTCTATCTGCCATGCACTACGATAATAATCATATAAAGTACCTGAGCCTAATTGATTGACTTCAATATCATTTATTTGTTCAAAATAATGATTGGGGAATACGAATGCTGCCAATAAATATTTTTTACTGATCCATCTAGAAGCAACTGGTAAGCTTGTTATATCGCTAATTCTCGCACTTGCAGATTGACCTGTGGTGGTTGCAATCGTCCATCCCCATTGTCCAAATGATGGAATATTTTGCTGGTATTGCTCAACATGCTTAAAACCTGCCGCTTTGACTGTTTTACCAATACTTAAAAATGCTTTTTTAGCATGATAAGGCGAAGTTGACTGCACAGCCATTGCACCATCTGCGGCTAGTAATTGACGGATATGATTATAAAAATAGTCACTGTACATTTTATTTAAATCGGGATGATTCGGATCAGGTAAGTCAATAATGATGGTATCAAAACGCTTACCTTCATCAAGTAACCGCTCTACTTCAAGAAAAGCATCACCCACTTTAATATGCGATCGAGGATCAGCCATTGAGTGCTTATTAAGTTTAGTTAAGCGCTCATGAATAGCTGCCGGAGGATTAAATTCATCGTCATCATGACCAAATAAACTAAGTAACTGGGCATCTAAATCAATTAAGGTGACTTCTTTAACAGGCCACTTCAATACGTCTCTTAGTGCTAACCCATCACCACCGCCTATAATCAATACATTATCGTGACGGTTCGAGGCTAATAATGGCGGATACACTAACATTGAATGATAAATTTGTTCATCGATGCTAGAAAACTGTAAGCGGCCGTTTAAGTAAAGATCGGTAATTGGATCGGGTTGATTGCGGCTCAATCGCTCGGTTAACACTAGATGCTGATACTTCGTCGCTTCAGAATAAATAACTTTATCCTTATAAAGCACATTACTTAAATCTTTCATCCAGCTACTACCAAGCATTAAAATAAAACCAAATAACACCAGTAAAGCGATATGACATACCAGTAATAGTTTGGCGTAACGGACATAGCTATGATAACGCCATAAGAATGCCAAACCTGCGATAATATTAAATAGCGCAGTCCATGCTGCAGCCTGCATGATTGGCATAGCCAACATAATGCTAACCCAAATAGCCGCTCCAATACCTGCACCTATATAGTCGGCACCGTAGATCGTGCCAGCATTATTTTCTAAGAAACGACCATAAACATGCTGACGTATGCGAGCGATAAGTGGAATTTCCATACCGATTAATAGACCTAACAATAAGCCAAATACATAAGGAAGGAATCGTGACCACTCTTGGAGTTTTTGAAATATATAGCCGTTAAGAATTACATCAGCTGGTAGATTAAAAATGTCAGAAAAAATATGCGGTAAAGAATAACTAACAGCAATAACGCTGGCTATAGCTAAGATACAACCCATACCAACAAGTGCAATAAGACTTTCAAGCCAAGCAAAGGCGGTAAAGGCATCCTTAAACCAACGCGCTAAAAAAGCCCCTATACCCATAGCTACGATCATAGTGCCTATCATCGCATAAATAGCGCTCTCTACAGAGCCTAAAACTCGTCCGGCATAATGAGATAGCAGATATTCATAAATAAGGCCACACCCAGCGAGTATGGCCATAACAGTAATTAATAAAAAATCATGCCCAAGTAAGGAGTACTTACTTGGGCTTTGCTTAGAATGTGACAAGTTTTACGCGCCTAATAGAGTTGCCATGGTAATACCCACAGCAAACGAGATTGCCGCTGAAATAGTTGCTACACCCACATTTTTTTGACGGTTCACTTCGTCTGATATATCGCAACCTGAAAGGATAATTTTAATCGTAATTAAATGCAGTACGATAAATGCAATTAAACTAACCAAAGCGCTAATCGCCCAGAAAATCAAGCTGGTGTTAATGCTATCTGCAGCATAAGGCGCGATACCTGAAGCCGCAGTAAGCGCAAGCGCGCTACCGATTAAAAAGCCAGCATAGCGAATACCAACAGCCAAGTTACCGTCAACAATTGCTTGTTGTAGGCAATCTCCACTTCGGTTAGTACGCTTAAATAGTTGTACGCGATACTGGCTCACGAGCAATAACGCAATGCTACCAATAATAAACGCTGCTATAACGATTGGTAAACCATGCCAACCTTCTGTTGCCACCCAAAATAGCGCTGAGCGAATCACGATTGCCACACTCACAACATGACCAAAATCAATCACCGCGGCAGTTACATTACCCTTCACTATTTCATCATGTAAGCTGACCTTGCGCAGTGCCACTTTATCTTGAAAAAAGTGCCCAAGCTTTATTAGCACAATAGCTAACAAACCATAAGCTGCCATTTGCAATGCTTCTTGCTGTAAGCTCACTGCAAATGCACCACTGCTTACACCCGTCAGCACAATTGCTAAAGCAACTAAGCCAGCAGCAAAGCTAATACCAAACGCAAAATTATCACGCTCAGTGATCTCATCATTGGCATGTAAGTTAGATACCCAACCTTTGATATATTTAAGGCTCACAAACAGTGCAATAATAATCGCAAAATCAATCGCGATTGCTTGTAGTGACCACATAGTTATTCCATTAAATTCGTACATATTCTTTAAACTCCAACACTAAATCTTTAAATAGCCGTTTACTTACCGCGACTGACACCGCGAGAGGTTCTATTATTGCTGTTTCTGACCGATCCCGAGTCTTTACTATAGCTACTGGTTTTGGAGTAACTACTGCGACTTTTTGGTGGTGTATAACTGCTACGACTTAACCCAGAAGCCCCGGTTTTTTTAGATGCATAAGGGCTTGTGAATTGCTTACCTTGGCGTTGATACGATTGCTTAGTACGTGTTTCAACGGCGGTTTGTGCTTTAATTTGCTTAGGGCTAGAATAACGCGCACGACCATAATCATTATAATAACTATACTTTCGGCGCTTGCTCCAACTACCATATTCAACACGATCAAATACATCACCTAAAATGCGGTACATGCCATACCACTGCCAAAAGCTGATACCGCTACTGTTAGTTTGCCAATTACCATAATTAGGATTGCCGACTAACTGGTTGCCTTCACCAACCCCTTCAGCCTGCTGACTGATTGCACCGACACGCGCAAGCGAGCCACCCGACATATCAGCAAGCATATTAATAGGATCGGTCAAAGCATCCGAAAATAAAGCGGGCTTTGCAGCATCTCGCAACAAATCAATATTTTGCAGTGTTTCATCGTAAGGAGGAATAAGGTAAGTACTTTTGATATCAGCTAAGCGTTGTTGCAAACCTGAGTAAAGCGGGCCTTTTCGAGTTGCATCTTGCACGAGCACGCCAGCAATTTTAGCTAGCTCTGGCTTTTCATTGCTAAGTATACGGCCATATTCGCTTAATAAAGCGGCATTACGAATTGAGCCGTTATCTAAGGCACTACCAAGTCCTGCTAACTCAACTTCAGCTTTAGCTATAGATTGTTTAATTGTTTCTTGTAACTGCTCTTCTTTCGATTGACAGCCCATAAGTAAGCTTACCAAACAAAATAAACTGATAAGTTTCCAAGCTTTTATATTCGACATTCATGTCACCTGATTTACTAAATTAACCCAGCTAGTTTTACACAGCTCAGAAAGTAAACCAAGGAGGAAATTGCAACAAGATAATATTTTCTAAAGGTCAAAGGCTATGCTTTACTGCACTCAACTTTTAATTAGCTAGATGACAGCTACAGTCTCGACACGGGATCCCCATTCATAGTCGACAAACTCCCACACAAACATGAAGCGCTCAGCTCTTCTGCTTTATAAGCATAAGATCAGCGAGTAAACCTAGTAATAGTTTTTGTAATTTAGTTGGGTGCCCTCTCATTTGAATTTAAAAAAGTGCTCATTTAATAATGGATACTTAAACGTACAAATATCCATTACATAGTATGGCCTAGCTAACCAGATTGAATAATTTGTTCTTATTACATTGACAATGTTGCCTCATTAAAATAATGTAAAAAAGGTACAAAGCAGAGAATGAAAAATTCTCCAATTATATAATAAAGAATTTTTAATGAAGAAAATGTCTATTACCGCTTTTCTAATGTCTTCACTAGTTTAAAGCACTCAAGCATTCGCCGCTGATTTCAGTATAACTAAAGAGAAGCAACCAAGCAGGATGCTAGTATTAAGCTCTGCCGGTGGTCTGTCATCATCTCTATTTTCTATATTACATGGCGATTTAAGAGATATTCCACTTGAGAGTAAAACAGGTAAAATTACTGGGATTAATTACACATCTTCAAATTACCCAGATTCTTTTGGCGAGATTGTTGAATTGTGCTTTTATCGAGCATATAACAACAATCCCGTTAAGTGCGAACCAATTGTGCCAAACTCTACTGGAGAGGTAACAGTATTTAATGGTGAGAGCTTCAAACCAGGTATTCAAGTATCAATTGTTCATAGAGTTGAAGCAACTGGTACTTTCCATTATTCAACACCAAATAGAATAGAAAGTATAACTTTTAACTACACAACTAACTAATTAACACCTTAGACTCCAAATTTAATCAAAGGAGTCTATTTTCGTTTAGAGGGTCAATAGTATGGATATACCTGATATCAAGAGAAGTTTGTTAAATGCGAGAAAAGCTTTTCCTCAGCCACAATCTGACCCCAAAAAAAGTAAGGATATAGAAATACATGCATCGGTTTCTTCATTATCGTCGAAATTAAGTAAGGCCAAAAGCTCTATTGATATTTCTAAATTAAGTCAGCAAAATTTATCTCTACATAAGGAAATACTCTCTTCAAATGCAAAAATAAATAGTGATGAGGTTGCCACAGCAAAATGGGAATTTGAACATTTATCCAAATCAAAACTTGAGACGATAGCATTAGACACAAGTAATACATTTAGCAGCTCAGAGAGGGTAGCTGCATATGAAAGATGGCACACACTTGATCAGCAAAACCTATCAAACCTAAAACGAGACAGCCTTAAATACGAAAGTAACGTTACCGCACTAGCATCATTTGAAGAATTACTATTATCTCATCTGAACTCTTTTTCTTCTTTTAGTAAAGCGATGGTTTCCGATGAATATAGCTCGCAAGTAACATCACAGTTCGAGTCTATTTTAGATGAACGGGATTTAGAAAAAAGCAAAAATATAAGCCGGTCTGAGCATTATTATGAAGCTATGGTGACGGATATTTTTGGTGGTACTGAATCAGAAATTTTAAGCGGCGCTGATGGGATGTCCTTATCTAACTTAATGCGAAGTTCTTATGAATTTTTGACACAAGGAGATAGAGAGTTATTAGCTGATATCTATGAATATGCTGATAATAATAATATAGATTTTAAGTATATCCGTCAGTTTGCCAGTGATCTTGGTGGTTACAGAATGCATGACGATGGGAAGATACTTAATAATTTTAATAATGGACACTTCAACGGTGAAGGATACCAGCTTGCGGTCAGCTTTACGGATAAAGATCAAGCTACGATAAATAATATTCTTGATAGTCAGAAAAAATTATCTTCATCTGATATAGATGAGGGTTTCATTTCGTTTATGACTGAACCAGGTTTAAGTGCATTGTCTCATAGGGGTAGTTACCAATTTCTACAACATATGATAGAAATAAAAGCGGGAATAGTGCCAAGCTTTTCGGCTGAAAAATTTAAGGCTTTTGAAGATTCTTCTAAGGTTGATGATCGGTATGTTATTATTACTTCAGATAAGCAGCTCCTCAGACCAAAACCTGATGTTATTTGTAAAAATGGCACCTGTGAAGTAACCGAAAAAGGTCTTAAAAACAATGTTACTTTGGAGGAAAATAAAGGCAATCCAATATTAGATCTTAAATCTAACTCAATAAGCTCCCTGTTAGAACTCAGAGTGAACAATACAACCGAAAATAACACTCTATTTCAATGGCTTGCTGATTGAAGTCGAATTTATTTTAACAACCTTCTAGGCTAATACCAAACACATTTCGGATGCGACGCGCTATGGAGAGCACGCTGTGGTCATAGTTGATCACGCAAGCTGGCACATGGGCAATGTTGATGAAGGCATTAAAAATGTCTCTGTGATACCTTGCCTCCTTATACCAATCTGCATAAAGATTAAGTCAATTTTATCCAGTCTCTAGAGCATATGCTTTTAACCGTATCAGGCACTGAGATGAATTTATTCCACGCTTGCAATACCTGTTCGACTATTTCTTCATAACCACTAAATACACGGTTTGATAGACAGTGTTGCCGAATCCAACTCCATACTTGCTCTATTGGATTTAACTCCGGGGAGTAAGGCGGAAGTTTTATTAGTGTGACATTATTGAATGGTTGTACCGTATCAATAGTATGCCAACCAGCGCCATCAACGATCACGACCGCATGACGTCCTGCCTCCGTGGCTTTTGATATTAATTCCATGTGTTGCGTCATGACCTCTTTATTGACGATAGGGCTGATCAGCGCTTCTGTTTTACCATTACTTGGGCAGACTGCACCAAATAAGTATCCATACTCAAACTGCTGTTGTTTTGTTGCGCGAGGCCTCGAGCCTGTTTCAGCCCATAAGCGTGTTGTTTGATTCTGTTGTCCAAACCGTGCTTCATCTTGAAACCAAACATCAATGCGCTCTAAAGGGAGATGTCCTGGGGTGTGAAGGATCGTTTCCACTTGGA